>NZ_JBSHDN010000063.1:0-32223 GCF_053616335.1 Nocardiopsis sp. NPDC055824 | reverse complement strand
GTCGTCATGGCGACGACATTGTCGTCGTCGTGACGACGCGTCCGGGGGGTGCTGTTTAGGTAAGCGGGCCCTGGTCCCGTTTCCTAAAGGGGGGCGGACAAGATAAGCAGGAAAGGGGCAACGGGTAGATCAGTCCCCTCCATCGCCGTCATCACCGCTCCAGCTCCCGCCGCTGCCAGTCTCGGACGCGCGGCGGCGGCGGTAGTTCTCCCAGCGGGCCTTCTCGAGGTGCTTCCAGGTCTCCTTGCTGATGTGCTTCGGACGCTGGAGCGGGGGCGGAGGCTTCGACCTCGAACATGCTGGAAATCGATTCGACGTTGTTGATCAGGGCGATGATGATCGCCATGCCTAGTGCGGCGTTGGCGGCCTTTCCTGCGGCGCTGACCAGGGAGTTTCGGTTGGGGCCGAAAGGTGTTGACGAGTAATTATGACCCAAGAGAAGATGGGATAGCGGAAGCAGGAGTAGTCCGTGAATTTCTATCTGGTAGTCCAGTAATGTAGCGCGCACACAAAAGCCAACAACTCCCACTTAAAAAAGCATTGCAAACAATGAAAGAATGGAAATGAAAAAAAGCATCGGCCTCACAGTGGCGCTCATGGTGTCGATTCTCCTTACCCCGGGGGCGGCCGTGGCGGATGCCCGATCTGCGTCCACGTGGATTAATCCGGATCAGGTGCTGGCGACGAGCAATAAAGGCACCGGAGATGCTCGAGTAACAAGCGTCGGCACCGTCCAGGTTCGCTTTGGCAGGCACAGCAATGGTCGGGTCTACGGCTGGGGACGCGCATTGAACTCCGGCAACAGGTTCCTTGTCTTCGAGGTTGACACCAACGGCGATCGGCGATTCGATCTGAGTTCCGAGGAGCACATCCAGAGTCGACCGAACGTGTGGACTAGTGGTTTCCAAACGAGTTCCTCGTCGAACGTGGCTTTCAGGGCATGCATTACCCCCTGGGAAGGCCAGATATGCGAAAATTACCCCGAGACACGAACCGGCTGGTGGTGAATCGTGCTGTCCCCCGCAAACTCACGCAAGTACCGAACGGACGGTCAAACGCCAGTCAACATCTGGACATAAGAGACAGAACCCCAGTGCCACCATCCTAGGCCTTCGCGTTCAGAGAGATACCCTAGGGATATTTTGGGAGAAAAGCTCGAATGACTAATAAATTCAGAGGAATTGGCCTAACCTCAGGTAGAATACTGGCAGCTTCTGCTGTACTGCTGTCCGTGCTTCCCGGCACCGCGCACTCTGGCGAGACACCGGGAGAAGAGCACTGCGTGACCGTCCTGGAAGAGTTGCAGCCTGGGGAGACTGTCTCACAGGTCGCATTCTCTGAATGCTACCCAAGCGCCAGAGAGGCCACGGAAGCCCCAACCAACCAAGCGACTATCCTTATGACATGGTACGCCAACTCACGCTTCCAGGGCCCGCTGCACCACGTCTATGGGAATTGGGGACCCTGCGATAGAAACGGGTACGGATTCTCGAACCTGCACGAGTGGAACAACAGGATCAACTCGTTCCAGGTCTTCAATCGGTGCACTCACATAAGAGCCCATGCGAACACAAATTACTCGGGCACCCATCAGGACTTCCTCGGAAATACCAGCTTCGTCGGCCACGCCATGATTGAGAATATCGAGTCCTTTCGCATCTGGGCGGGCTGACAAAAAATATACTGCGCAGGCATCACGGGGGAAGTCGAAATCTCATCAAGAAAGACCGGGAACTTCCCCATCCAGAATTTAGTGCTCTTGGCCTCTCCCTGTAAATGGAGAGGCCAAGAGCAACGCTGTTTAGCACGCAACGGACAGTTGCCAATGATGATCCATCCCGAAGAGCTCAGGCGCCCCTGAGTCGTGGGTGGGGTCGGGAGTGTTCACGGGCGGGGCATCAGGGCGGTGGCCACCGGCAGGGCGGCCCGGCCGCGCTCGCTCACCCGGCGCCCCTCGGGGAAGTCGAGCAGGCCCGCACCGGCGAGCCTCTTCAGCGCTGTCTTGGAGAGGTACTTCAGCGGGATCTGTCCGCCGTGGCGGTCGATCGCCTCCCAGAAGATCCCGATGACGTCGTGGCCCACCGCGAGCATCCTGGGGTCCGAGTAGGAATGGAACGGTGAGTCCCGGCAACTACCCGTTACCAGTGCGGTCAGCGCTACTTGGCACTTCCTGACACGCTCCTTACCGACAGGCCCACGACGTCGCCTCCGAGGTCGGCGGCGACGTCGTCCGCGGTCTCCTCCTCGACCACAGCGACCGGTACCTGTGGCTGCACGACCACGACCAGGAGGACACCGGTCACGCCCGCCCCTGGCGGATGAGGCTGTCCACGATCACCGCTCTGAGGCGGGGCCCGACCCGCCGCGCTGGTCGTGGGTGGCCGTGGAACAGCACCGCCGCGAGCGCCTGTGAATCCAGCCTCCGCCCCGGAACGTGTCTGGGGCGGAGGCTTCCTTTGGGTGCGGCAGGGATGCTTGGCCTTGCCCTGTGCGCCTCCTCTCAAGGGGAGGCGGGGCAGTCGGTTCAGCGCGCTGTCTGCCCGGACTGGTGCTCAGGTAGGTTCGCGACGGCCGCCCGCCATGACTTGGGAATTATGCATTTACACGCGAATGCACGCCCGTGCCATTGGGTTGGGGACAGCGACGAAATTCCATTTCGCATGAGTTCCCATGCAAAAAGTCTGCATACCAGAAGGGTTGGGCAGGGAAACCGTGCCGCCGGCACAGACCAACGTAGGAGCGGTCGCACACTGCCTTGATCCATTGGAAACAGGGCCACTGGCGTTACTGAGAACCGCATAAAGATCATGCGTGTTGTAGGCGTCGCTGCACCGCGTTCTTCCCCAACCGCCGACAATCGATCCCCCCGAGGCTTCGTAGACTCGCGCCTCTACCCTGCATCGGGATCCCGTGCTCGTCGTCACATAGGGCGAATAGACCATCTCGGAGGCTAACTGCACGGCCGCGCCCTCGCCTTGCTGGTGGGCGCTGACGTTGAGGTTCTCCGCGTGTATTCCTGCATCAGAAGAATCCTGTGCATATTCTGACGAGGCCATTCTCTGCCCCGCGATCTCGCTCGAAGCCAGCTCCACTGTGGCTGTCTGATCCGAGAACCCCGCACTCAAGAAGCTTTCACCGGCGACGGCAGGCGCCGCTGCCAGTGTCAGCCCAAGCAGGAAGAAGCAGCTCACGACCAGTGACCACGGTCCATATTTCCTTCGCTTTATCATCTTTCTCCTGTCCCATTAAGTTTTTTCTTATCCAGAAGGCGCCCGGCCGGAGCGGCAAGGCGGGAAAAACAGCCGGTCTTGCAATATCAAGGAGATCGCACGAAGAGGCTTCTCCTCCGATTCCCATTTTCCACACAAGCAGGCTAAAGGGTCCTAAGTAGGAAGTACTGGAGGGCCCGATACAAGGACCTCCAAGAGATTGGAGCAACGAGACCACGAGAGTAAAACCGGAAGGCATGCCCAATCACCGATATCTCAGGTTATTCGCACTCCGTGGAGCACTGCAACAAGTTTCGGCCATGGACGAAAGGGCCAGTTCAGGGGGATATCCCTCGACTCGCATCCGGGCGCAGGGATCGCCTGCCGTCAGCTGCCAGCCAGTCTCAGGGTCATTAACAGCGTCTGGAATCGAATCGCCCTTTTATCGTTAGGCGGTCGACACTAATCAGCAGGGAAGGTCAACCGAACCCCGACGCGGAGCACCCACCGCACCGCCCCTAGTCTTCGCCCCCGCCGCCAAGAGCGGGCCCGGGGTCGGCAGCCGGGTTCCGGGGGAGCCGCGCGAGATCGGCGAGCCGGTCCCGGACAAGGCCTGCTGCTCCCGAACGCCCGACAACAGGACAAGTAACCCGCGAGTAGCTTCGCATTCCAGAGGTGCGGTTTAGGTAGTACACGTTCCGACTCGAATGCTCCCCGCGCCGGCGGCCACCGCCGCCGGGGCGCCCGTCTTCCTAAACGTCACCGCCGATAAGTGAACCTTATCGGCGGTCAGGCAACCTGGGTTGACGGATCCGGGCACGAGGCAGCCCCCGGGCAACGGGGCGTTGCACGAGGGCTGCCGTGATCTCAGCGTGACCTTTGACTAGCAGTCGACGAGGCCGTCGAATCTGCCGGGATAGCCCCAGCTGTAGTTTTGGGTGTAACCAGAGGGGATCGTGGTACAGGGGAGATCGGTCGCGTAGGCGAGCACGACCTTGACACGCACGCTGGAGCTGCAGTCGTTGGTCACGGCCAGGGTGTCCCTCCACCCACTGTCGTCGAGGTCGGTCTCAACGCAGTCGGGGACCGCCGCAGCGGTCTGCGGAGCCGCCTCGGCAGCAGCAGGGGTGGACCAAACCAGAAGCCCGGCCGCCGCCAGCGCACTGGCGGCTATCGCTGAAGTTGTCTTCCCAAGCATGGCAAAAACTCCTTGTGTCAAAGGTAAATATGACGAGGACAGCATGCGCGCCATGGTCGGAGCAGCCAAGGCCCCGTGGGCGTCCACGTGTGGCCATGACCGGGCGCGGTGCTGCCACGCAGCCCAGGGGGCCAGGCGCGGTCCTGGCCGCAGGCGGTCGCGCACGGGCTATTGACGGGAGGACGATTCGCCTCTTCTCGCCCCGGCCTACTTTGCGGCCCTGGATCATCGAGCGGTTCCGAACCTCGAAATCGTCCATCGCACCCCTCCAGAGGTGGGGTGTTGCAACGACTGCTAGAACTCAAGGTCCGTTGCGCGGGGGCTTCCGTGATCTGGTCGTGACCTGAGATGGGGGTCTGGCGCTACATCCTGGAGCGGTCCTCCTCGACCCCCTACCTTGCCCCTCGCCGGAGCTTCGGGAGAAGCGGGCCTACTTGGTTTGCCTCTTAGGCACCCGGCCGCCGGGCCCCGCAGGCCCAGCAGTACGGGCCACCCCGGGGGTTCCACTCCTTGCATCGCGAGCACGTGTATCGCAGGAGGGGGTCTACGAGGCGGCGGATCCAGCTACCGTGACGGCCATGGCTACCCAGCACGAGCTCTCCCAGCGTCATCCGGACGTCGTCTTCACCAGCCTGCCACCCGGCGCCCACGGGGCCGGGGCGATCTGGAGGATCTCCCCGATCGGGACGACGGCACCGACCATGTGGGCGTACACCGACGAGCAGGCGGAGCGGTACGCGCGGGTCGTGGCGCGCGTGTCCTCCTGATGCCGGGCCGGTACATCTAGGGGCGCCTGAGCAGCCGGCGGACCTCGGTCTCGCTGAACCGGCGGTGTCCGCCGGGGGTGCGGATCGAGGCGAGACGCCCCTGGTGCGCCCAGCATGTGACGGTCTTGGGGTCCACCCGGAACAGGCGTGCGACCTCAGCGGGGGTGAGCAGGGCGCCCGGGGCGCCCATGCGATCGTTTGTCACCGGCTCTCTTCCTGTTTGTTTTGCCAGTGCATGTAGTCGCCCTGGCGATCGACGGCCTCCTGCTCCTCCTCGGTGAGCGGAGCATCCTCAGCGTCGGGGCCACAGCTGCTCACGGTGCTCTCCTGAAGGTGCGGGAACGGCCGGCGCAACACGGGGGCGCCGGCGGGGAAGGGGACCACCGGCGGTGGTAGGCGCGGGGTCGCGGGTGGTGCGCGGCGCGCTGAGCCGGGCGAACTCGACCAGGGTCACGGCGTGCCCGCCCGGACCTGCTGCCCCCACGGGCCCGGGGCGAGCAGCCTCTCCTCCAGAGCGCCGGCGCTCTCCTCCATCAGCGTCGGCTCGACCCCGGCGACCAGGGCGCTGGCCATCCAGTACCGGGGGGTGCGCCACACCCGCCACCGCCCCACGTGCTCCTCTTGGAGCCGCTCGAGCTCGTGCGCCTCCAGGGCGAGCAGGAGATCAGCGGTGGTGGGCGCACACACGACCGCCTCCCCACAGGTGGCCCGCCAGTGACCGTGCGCAGCACCCTCCCGGTCACGGCTGATCTCCCACGCGGGGTGGTCGGCCGCAAGAACCTCGATCACGGACGGATGGGCATGCCACGCCGCACGATCACCCGCGCGCTGGTCGGTCATCATCACTCACCTCGGAGGTTGGGGTGAGAAAGACGCTAGGACCGATCACACCAGGGGGAGGGCACAGAATGTGCCCCCTGACTCACCCGGTTAGCAGTCCCATCTTGTCGGCCAGTTCAGACGCTCGCCACTGGCGACGCCCGTCCCGCTCGTCCAGCTCCTCCAGAACGATCCGGCGTGCGTACCCGTTGTAGCGAATGGTCTCTGGAGCAGCTTCGTTCGCCACCTCCAGGACCGAGAGAGCAACATCTGGCTGTGCGTCGAGGTAGTAGGCACGGGCCTGCTCGATCTCATGCCGCGCCCGCCTCGGCCGTGACGGGATCGCCAACGACACAGCACGGTCGGCTTGCCGGACCGATTCCCCCCCCGCACGCAACTCCACGGCGATCGTGACCGCGTGAGCGCCCATAATGGCCCGCGAGAAGCTGGTGACCGGGTGGTAGTACATGGCGGGAAGCCGTTCGGCGACAGAGTTAGCGGCATCCCATCGTCCCCACGCAGTCCCGATCTCGCCGCGCCGCGCGGCGGTGTAGCCGCCCTCGAACAGCAGAGCACCGCGGATCGCCGCGACGGGGGTGGTTGTTCCGTCCGCATGTCGGTCCAGCAGTTCCAGGGTTTGCGAGGTGACCGCATCTGCGGCGTCCCAGTCTCCGGAATCCCTGTGTGCTTGGGCCATGAGCCAAGCCGCGACACCGATCGCGTGCAGGTCTCCGGAGTCCTGAGCGGCGACCATGCCACGCTCGGTAACCCGCCAGAGCAGGTCTTGTGCAGGTTGGTAGGCGATGAAGAACTGCGAGAGCGCGTAGACCTCGGCAAGTACGGCTTGTGCCGCGCGGCGCTCAGCACGGGAGTCGGTCTGGTGGGCGGCCAACTGGGAGTCCTCGATCAGAGCGGGGAGGAGCTGTCCGAGGACCTCTCGGTGATGGGGGCTGCTGTGCCTCGTCGCCCAGGCTCGATCGAGTCGTGCGCGCAGGTGCGCCACAGGAGACGCGGAGCGACTGGTGAGCGCGGGCATCGCGTTGAGGGCGGAGCGCACAGCGGGTAGCCGTGCGTGGCCGGGACCGGTGAACAGGCTGGTGGGCATGGACTGGTCACCGGTGAGTTGCGCAAGGTCGCGCATACGCAGGGCCTCAGCAAGACGTAGCAGTAGCGAGAGCTTGGGTGTCTGGAGGCGTCCAGTCTCCACAGCTTTCACCCACGAACCGGACTTACCGACGAGCCCGGCGAGAACGTCGCGGGTCATACCGCGCCGTGTCCGCTGGATCTTCAGCCGCTGCCCGAAGGCGAGTCCTGTGTCGTCGGGCGCGGGGGCAGGCTCGGGCATATCTGGCCTCGCCTTCCTGAGTTGGTCACGCTCCTCAGCGTAGGGCGAGGCCCTCCTCGTGTCAGGAGTGTCGGTCTCCTGCCCCTGAAGGCCTCAAGGGTCTTCGCCGGCCGTGGCACAACTCCGGGAACGACATCACCTTGGTGTACAACCGACTCACCCAGCCGTGCACCGCGGGCAAGAATCACCAGGGTTCTCGCAGCCTCGTACGAGACGCGTGCACCGTACGAACGTTACGACCTCTAGAGTCAAGACCATTACCCCAAAGCAAAAGGCGGGGTCCGGTTGCCGCCGGTCCCCCGCCTCCGTAGATGATCTGGTCGACGCTGCGACGACAAACTCACACCTACACGCTATGACTCCATCGTACCCATCTGGAGCGACGGAGCACACGTGAGTCCCGTCGCGGTGTCGCCCTAGAAGGCGATGCCACGTGAATACGACGCCCCCGACCGCTCCGGCGACCTCCACGGGAGGCTCCCTGTGAGCGAGCCGATGAGCCTGCACGCACCGCGTAGCGAGGGTGATGGCTACTACGCGGGCCGGGCCCTGCAGTGGGTGGACTCCTGCCCCCATATGGGCCACTCCGAGAAGACCCTGCTGCGGGTGTTGACCAACCTCACCCTGGAGTACACCCAGGTCCGTAAGCTCGCCCCGGCGGCCCTGCAGAAGATGATCTACGTCGGCGCGGTCGACCTCGGGAAGGCTCCGAAGACCATCTCCAGCAGCGGTCTGCTCCGACTGCTGCGCGCCTTGGCGGCCCTGGGCCAGATCACCGACCCCGATGGTGGCCAGCTGACATTCTCCAGCGGGGAGAAGGCTCAGCTGCACGGGATCTCGATGTCGATCTGGCGCTACCCCCGCCACGAGTGCGGCTACGCCCGCAACAGTCACGACGCCCTGGCGATCATCACGGAGGGTGACAGTCCAAGGTTCGGTCCGACCGGCCTCGACATCGCGGCCACCTGGCCCGAGAGTACCCCTGACCAGGCTGGTCAGAAATCTGACCAGGCTGGTCAGAAATCTGACCAGGCTGGTCAGAAATCTGACCAGGCTGGTCAGAAATCTAACCTGGATACGCAGCGTGACCTGCAAGAAGACGGACCACCCTTGTCTTCTTCTTTGTCTTCTCCCTCTTCTTCCTCCTCCTCACCTCCCCCACAGAGCGCCCAGGGCAAGAGGGAGGAAGAGGAAGAGATGCCTTCGGCACCGACAAGCGGGGCCGCTTCGGTGACCCTTATCCAGTCGCTGACCGATGCGACCGAGGACGAAGCCGCCGCACTGGTGGAGATCATCCGCCCGAAGGTCAAGCACACCCTGAGCGGACTCATTCGCTCCATGGCCAAGAATGACGACCTGGGCCAGCAGCTGTGGTCGCTGCGCCGTCAGCGTGCGCCTCAGGCCCGCCCAGGGGTCCCTGTCGGCCGGGGAGGCGGGTGCTCCCTGCACAGCCAGCCGTCCCTGCCCTGCCGCCTGTGCGCACAGGAATTGCGCGATGAGGGCGAAGCCGCCCGCCGCGACCTGATGGACCTGCTCGAAAAGGAAGGGCCCGAGGCCCGGCCCGACCTGGTGGACCTGCTGGGGCTGGAGGCCGCCCGATGACCGCAGCCCTGGACCCGCGCCACGGCGCCCCCGAGTCCGAGGGCGATCGGGTTCCCCACGACATCGGTGCCGAGCAGTCCGTCCTGGGCGGGGTGCTTATCAGCGGACCGGACACCGTCGGCCAGGTCCAGGAGCTGGTCTCGACCCTGGACTTCTACCGGCCCGCGCACCAGGTCATCTTCGAGGCGGTGTGCGCCCTGGCCGACAGGGGAGAGCCCCACGATGCGATTGCGGTCAACGCCGAGCTGACCAGGCGCGGCGAGTCGGTGCGGGTGGGCGGGGCCCTGTACCTGCACACCCTGACCGAGGCGATCCCGACCGCCGCGAACGCGGGCTTCTACGCCAAGATCGTCGCGGACCAGGCCCGGCTGCGCCGCATCATGACCGCGGGGATCCACGCCGCCCAGATGGCCCGGACCGCCGAGGGCGACCTGGAGGACATCGCCACCCGCGCTACCGAGGAGATGGAGCGCGCCGCCTTCCCCCAGACCCGCGACGCCGACGACACCGCCGCCATCGGCGAGGACGCCGAGTACTGGGACTACCTGTCCACTCCGCACGATCCCGCTGAGCTGGTGGTGCCCCCGTACACGGAACTGGCCGAGATCATGCCGTCCCTGACGCCGGGGGAGCTGACCACGATCGCGGGCCGCACCGGGGTCGGCAAGAGCGTGTGCGCCACCGACTTCGCCCGCCACGCCGCCATAGTCCAGGGGCACACCGTGCTGTACGTGTCGCTGGAGATGGACCGGATGATGATGCTCAACCGCATCTACGCCGCCGAGGGGCGCATCCCCTACAGCGCGTTCAAGAAGAAGGCGTTCACCGACCGCCAGTGGGAGGACCTGACCGCCGCCCGCCAGCGGGTGGCCGGCGCCCCCCTGCACATCTCGACCCCCTCGGCATGCACGGTCGCCAAAATCCGGGCCCGCATCCGCTCCCTGGAGCGGCGAGGTGCTCTACCCAAGCTGGTGATCGTGGACCACATCGGACGGATGACTTCGAGTGCGCGGGTCGAGACCCGCGCCCAGGAGGTCAGCAGGTTCACCTGGGGGCTCAAGGAGATCGCCCGCGACCACCACATCGCCGTGGTCGCGGTGTGCCAGATCAACCGGGGCCCCGAGCACCGGGCCGACCCGGTGCCCACCTCGGCGGACCTGAAGGACTCGGGATCGATCGAGGAGGACTCGGGCAGCGTGCTGATCGTGCACCGCCCCGACCGCGGCCAGCCCGAGCACGAGCGGGCCGGCGAGGTGGACCTGGTGGTGGCCAAAAACCGGGAGGGCCCGGCCGGAGGAACAGTGCTGCTGTCCCACCAGCTGCACTACCAGCGCTTTCGGGACATGCCCACGGGCTGATTTGCCCCCTGACGACGGCCCCGCACCAGCATCCGGTGTGGGGCCTCCCCCATTTCCGCCCCGATCGGTGGATGTGTTCGAGCAAGGTCCAAGCGTTTCGAAGCTGACCGCGACGCCGCCTTCATCTGGCCCCGGCTCTGCCCGCATGCCCGCCCCGCCACAGAAGTGGGCCCGGGCCTCCTCGCGGCACGACCCGGTCCGGGTCAGCCCATGAGCACGTCGAGGAGCTGCCAGAGGGTCAGCCACAGCCCCAGGGCGAGGAGACCCGCCAGCATGGGGGTCACCACGACCCCGACCACCACGTACACGAGCGCCGGTTGAGGTGCGTACAGCTTGTCGGGGTGGCGTGGGTCGTAGCGCACCTCGATCCTGCGCGGCTCGTGACTGATGGTCTTGCCGCTGCCGACGTAGGTGCGTTCCCGGCCCTGTGCGTCGGTGAACCGCCAGATCTCCTTGTTGGCGCTGGTGCGTCCTGCGGAGGTCGCGGCGACCGTGATGCCGTGACGGCGGGTGGACCAGTGGTCATGCATGATGCCGCCGGCCAGTTGCAGATAGCGTCCCGCGGCAAGCAGGATCAGCGCCCCGAAGAGCGGCATGAGCCACTGGCCGGGCTCTCCTGTCGTGGCGATGTAGACCACGAGGGCGGCCCAGAGGATCAGTGCGCACGCGGCGGCCGCGACCGTTCCGGAGTGCCGTGTCAGGAACCGGTGCCATGCCGGAGCCTCGGGCGTCACCTCGCTCACCAGCTCGATGCCGTCGCGAGGGGTGCGCTGCTCGGGCAGTACCGAGGTCACCGCGGAGACGAAGGCTGCCACGGCCGCCGGTGAGGACCGGGTCACTACGAAGACGGTGGGATCGCCTCCGGCGCTGGTCAGTTCGATCTCGGCCGTGTCGCCCCTGGCCCCGGCCGCCCGTACCTCCTGGATCGCCCGCATCGGAATGCGTCGGTGGGTGCCGTTCTGCTCCAGCAGGAGGGAGCGGCCTTCGAGGTGGGCCGTGGTGCCACGGCCTCGCAGGATCAGGGTGGGGGTCACACCGCTATGACGGTGTTTGGGGCCACCAGGTTGCCTCCCGGGGTTGTCGACGACCAGCGCCGGATTCGGACGCCGTCCCTGACCGCCACCCCGTCGAGTCGGCCGACTCGACGACGAGCCGGCGCGGGAGGGAAGAGGCGGTGTCCACGCAGGCACGCTATCCCCGAGCCGGAGAGCTCTCGGGGCGTTTCGACGAACCCCCTCAGCCACTCATGATCAGTAGCAAGTTATAGACAAGAGTTCCTTTTCGGGAGCTTCGTTGTTTTTCGCGCGCGGGTGCGGTGTTTGTGCTGGTGGCGGCCGTTGGGGGTGCGGGTTGGTGCTTCTTGGGGGGCGGGGGCGCGGGTCCGGCGGTGGGTGGGGTGCGCGCAGGGATCTGGCGATCCGCAGGAACGAGTCGGGAGGCACCCCATGAAGGCAAGGTCCAGGCGTTTCAAGGCCGCTGTTGCGGCTGGCATGGTCGCGGTGGTGATCGCGACGGGCGCGGCGTCGTGCACGGGCAAGAGCAAGAAGACCCGGTGTGTGGCGGCTGAGCCGGTGAGCATCAGCCGGACCGTGGCCGCGCGGTAGGGAAGGTCGGGGGTTTCAACCCTCCCGGAAAAGGGTAGAACATACAGTGAAGGGGTGGGGTGCTCGCACCCCGGGCACCCCGCCCCGCATCACCCGCACGACGGTTGTTTGAGAACTCCACAGAGAGCCAGGAGGCCACCACATGAACCCCACGATCATCGTTCGCAACTCCCAGGACGGCGAGCCGGACGAGGACGGGACGATCAACACGCCCCGCCCGACCCAGACGCCCCACCCCAAGAGGAAGTGAGCGCGGGGGCACCGGGGAAGCCCCCGGTGCCCCACCCACCGCCGGACCCGCGCCCCCGCCCCCCAAGAAGGGTGAGAGCGCAGGTATCTCACAGCTGATGCGCGTGCGTGACGTCCTGGCTCTAGTGCGCAGTGGGGGTTGTTCGTGACCAGGGGCGGTCCAGGCCTGGGTGGGGGTGGGTGCCGGCGGCTTCGCTGTGCACGGCCGGAGCAACCCCTGCTGGGAAAGCGAAGAGCAAGTTATAGCTGAGGGTGACCTTTTTAGGTCGTCTTCAGTTTTTTTGTGCGTGGTTGAGGTGTTTGCACTGGTGGCGGCTGGCGGCTGGCGGTCGGGTGAGGGCTTCTTGCGGGCGGGGCGCGGCTCCGGCGGGGGCTGATGTGCGCGCAGGGATCTAGCGATCCGCAGGAAAGTTCGGTCCGGTGGTTTACCGACCCCCGGAAAGGGTAAAACATATAGTGAGGGTAGACGTGTTCAAGCGCAACCGAGGCAGCATCGGCGACAACGTCCGGGTCAAGTGCCCGGGGAAGTGCGGCCAGGAAGTGAACAGCTGCGCCTGCAAGTGCCCCAAGGGCTGCGGCAAGAGCCCGCACAGCGGCAAGTGCTAGACCGCACCACCTAGCACCACTGGGGCGCCCGCCAGGGCGGGCGCCCCACCCCCCACCCCCCACCCCCCACCCCCCAGCACCACCGTTGTTTGAGAACTCCACAGAGAGCCCAGGAGGCAGCGCATGTACGTCCTGATCATCGTGGTCATCGTCCACCCCGGGAACGGCCAGCCGGACCCGGACGGGACGACCGCCCCCCCGTCGCCCGGGAACCCCTTCCCGTTCGGCTTCGCGCCGGGCAGGACGCTCCCGCTCAACACGCCGATGTACTAAGCGGGACCGGGGGCCACTGGCCGCCGGTGGGTGGCCCCCGCCGGAGCCGCGCCCCGCCCGCAAGAAGGGTGAGAGCGCAGGTATCACAGCGATGAATCCATGGGCGTGGCGGCCTGGTGGTCGGCCATGGTGGGTTCGGCCGGGCGGGGGATGGGGGTTGCGCGGGTGGGGTGTGCGGCCAGGGCGAGGGGTGCCGCGGCGGTACTGGTGCTGGGCGGGGGCTTGGTCGAGCGGGCGCCCCGAGCTGCGTCTAGGGCTTGGGCGGTGGAGAGTGCTGGCGGTCTGGTTGTGTGTCGGCCGCAATAACCCCTGGTTATGGAAGTGAAGAGCGAGTTATAGCTTAGGGTGACCTTTTTGGTCAGGCTTTATTTTTATTGTGTGCGGTTGCGTTGTTTGTGCTGGTCGGGGTGTTGTTCGGGGTGCTCCTTCGTTCTTCTTGGGGGGCGGGGGCGCGGGTCCGGCGGTGGGTGGGGTGCGCGCAGGGATCTGGCGACCCGCAGGAAAGTTCGGTTCGGTGGTTTGCCGACCACCGGATAGGGTAGAACATACAGTGAGAGGTGAACGCGAATGACCGCGACGCTGAGCAGCACCCCGTACCCCTTCCCGACCCCCCGCCCGCGTCCCCCGGCCGAGCCGAAGCCCGTCCCGGGCCTGTAGCCCGCAAGCGCGACCGGGGTACCCGCTACGGCGGGTGCCCCACCCCCCGCACCACCAAGGACCACCGTTGCTTGAGAACTCCACAGAGAGCCGAGAGGAGGTGAGCCGCATGGTGACGGACCCGCCCAAGAACCCCCCGAAGCCCCAGGGCCCGCAGGGCCCCCGCCCCGCCGACCGGTAGGCCAGCCCGAGCAGGAACCACACGAGGAGGAACCCGCCATGGGTGAGAAGACGCCGAAGCAGCTCCGCGCGGAGATCAAGAAGGGGACCACGAAGCTCCGCCGGGGCATCCAGGAGAACTCGCGGAACTTCCGCGACGGCAAGCCGCTCCGCCGCCGCAAGAGCGGGAGCAACTGAGCCCCACCCACCGCCGGACCCGCGCCCCCGCCCCCCAAGAAGGGTGAGAGCGCAGGTATCACACGAAACCGGTGTAGGTGTGTCGTGGTTGGATGTGCGGTCTGTGCGAGCCGAGCAAGGTGATGAGGAGGCGGTGTCGGTGCCCGAGCACGAGAGTCCCGCGGAGGAGTGGGTGACGCTGAAGGAGTGGGCGGCGCTGGTGGGATACAGCCACGGCTACGCGGTGCACGTGATGCCGCGGGCCTATGCGGACTTCCCGGCGCCGGAGCAGCCCCGGCGGGGGGTGAGCGCCAAGGGCGGGGGCGGGGGCAGCGCCCTGTACGACCCGGCCAAGCTCGAGCCGTTCCGGCCGCGCCGGCCCGAGCCGGTGGAGCTGGCCGCGGAGGACTTGGACCGGGAGGTGACGCTGGGCGGGTTCGCGAAGCTGATCGGTGTGGACGGGCGCAGCGTGTCGCAGATCAAGGACGACCGGCCGGACACGCTGCCCGACACGGTGGACGGCCGGCGGTGGTATCCGCGGGCGCGGTTCTTCGCGCGGGACCTGCTGTTGATGTGGAACAGCCGGCCCGGGCGGGGGGCGGGCTCGGACAAGCGGCGTCCGCCGCTGCCGTGGAAGCAGGAGGGGCCGGGCTCATGAGGGCCTGTGGGTTCCTCGCCCGCGCACCCTGGCCTTCCGCTCCTTCCCCTGCCGGGCCCTCCTGCCCTGCTGTGCTCCTGGCGGGGGTCTTCGCCCAGGTGGGGCCGCCCCTGCCCTGCGGGGCGCCCTTCCTGGCCCCGAAAAGGCGGGTGCGCGGGCTGTTTTGTGGGTGATTGGTGCGAACCAGGGGGTTTTGATGTGCGTCCTAGTCGCCGTAGGCGCGCTCCCGGCCCCTCCTGATCTGAGGCGGGTTGAGCGCGCGGAGAACTTGCTGGACCACCAGGGGGTTGCGCGTGGCGTGGGTGACGACGCTGGGCCCGGACGCTTCCCAGGTCGACTACCGGCTGCAGAGCCAGTGCGGTTGCGACCAGGCCGCCCACACCCACGCCGAGGACTCCCCGGAGCACGCCCACGGTGAGGAGACTGCCCGGGCGGCGGAGGACTACCGGCTGTACGGGGCCGCGCGCGCGGTGGAGCGGGTCGGGTCGGGGTGGGCGGCGTTCGGTGAGCGGGCCGGCACCCCCCTGGGTGACGAGGCCGCGCTGGAGTCGATGCGCCAGGTGATGGCCGGGCGCGATCCGCGCACCGGCGAGCAGCTGGTCAAGGCGAAGATGGCGGTGGATGCGCGGGCCAAGCTCGAGGCCGCCCCGTTGGTGGAGGCGGTGCGTGCGGTGGCCGAGGCCGCGCACATGGAGCCGCAGGCGCTGTTGGACTCGCCGCGTCTGGCCGCCCGGTTCGCCCGCCTGGAGAAGGGGCTGGTGCGTGACGGGCAGGGGCACCGGGCGCCGGTGGCGGAGCTGGAGGCGATCGCCGAGGCCGCGGGTGTGGACCCGGGCCGGGTGTGGGAGGCCTCTGATCTGGAGCGGGCCCGCGCCCATGGCGATGATCGTGTGCGGGTGGGCAACCGGGGCTATGACCTGGTGCTGAACATGCCCAAGAGCGTGTCCTTGGCCTTCGCTTTGAGTGATGAGAAGACGGCTGCGCAGGTCGAGGAGATCTACCTGGAGTCGGTGCGCGAGACCGTGGCCGACGTGGAGGGGTGGGTCGCCTACGGGTTGAGCGGGCACCACGGTGACGGCGAGCGGGCCCAGCGGGTGGAGGCGATCGGGTTCGCTGCCTCGATCACGCTGCACCGCTCGGCGCGGCCGGTGCAGGGGCAGATGGGTGATCCGCACATCCACGCGCACGTGATGATCCCGAACATGGTCCAGTGCGCCGATGGCAAGTGGCGGACCTTGGCGGCGGGCGGGCGTGACCTGCACCGGCATGTGGCGGTCGCGGGTGAGCTGGCCAAGGCGCGGATGCGCGAGAAGCTGACGCGCCGCCTGGGGGCGGTGTGGGAGCAGGACGAGCGTACGGGCGAGTGGGAGATCGCCGGGTTCGATGCGGCGCTGCGCGGGGTGTTCAGCTCCCGGGCACGGCAGATCAACGCGCTGGTGGGTGAGGAGGCCTCCCGGGAGCACAAGCAGGCCGCAGGGCGGGTGCTGGCCGAGGCCAAGAACCCGTTGAGCGAGACCGGCACGGCCCGCCAGGCCTGGCGGGCGCGTGCCGAGGCCGCGGACTTCGACGTGGATGCGGTGGTGGCGGGCGCCCTGCCCGGGGCGGGCGCTGGGGGGCCTGAGGCCTTCCGGCCGTCGTTGGAGGAGCTGGTCGCCACGGTCTGGGATCCGCAGACGGGGGTGACCTCCCAGCGCAAGGTGGCCAGCCGGGCGCAGGTGATGGCCGCGGTGGCGGCCGCGCTGCCGGGCGGGGTGGGCCGGCTCTCGGAGCTGGAGGTGCTGACCGACGCGGTGATGGCCTCGGATGAGGCGGTGGCGATGCCCACCAGCGAGGGGGCGCACCTGTCCAACGCCGACCGGGTGAGCTCGCGGCGGATCGTGGAGGCCGAGCGCACGATCGTCGGGTCCGCGGAGCGGCGCCTGGGCCAGGGCGTGGCGGTGGTGGAGCGCCCCCAGGCGGTGGCGGTGCTGCGCGCGTTCGAGGCCGAGCGCGGGTTCGCGTTGTCGGCGGAGCAGCGGCGGGTGGCTGGGCGGCTGATGGGTGCGGGCCATGGCCTGGACGTGGTGCGGGGTGTGGCGGGGGCCGGTAAGACGACGCTGATGAGCGCGGTCAACACCGGCTGGGTGGAGGCCGGGTACAGGGTCGAGGGCGCCGCGGTGGCGGCGGTGGCCGCCTCCAACCTGCAGGCGGAGTCGGGGATCGCCTCGAGCACCGTGGCGACCTGGCTGCAGCGCATCGGGTCCGGGCCGGGCCTTGAGGGTGTGGACGTGCTGGTGGTGGACGAGGCCGCGATGGTCAACGACCTGGACATGGCGGTGCTGGTGGCCGAGGCCGAGCGCACCGGCACCAAGGTCGTGGGCATCGGCGACCCCAAGCAGCTTCGGGCGATCGGGGTGGGGGGCACGTTCGCGGCGGTGCACACCCTGGTCAAGGGCGACACGTTGACGCACAACCGCCGGCAGAGCGATGCGGTGGACCAGCAGGCGCTGGCGGCGTGGCTGGAGGAGGGGCGCGAGGTCGCGTTGTCGGTGTGGGGGCGTGCGGGGCGGGTGCACGCCGCCGAGCGCGCCCACCAGGCGCACGAGGCCATCGCCCAGGCCTGGTGGGGGGACCGCCAGGGGATCGGGGACCGGTTCCAGGGCGTGGAGGACGTGCTGGTGCTGGCGGCCCGCAACGGGGACGTGGACGAGCTCAACCACCGCCTGCGGTCGCTGGCCCGGGCCGGGGGGCACCTGCAGGGCGAGGAGGTCGGTTTCGCGCTACGGGGCGGGGAGCGGCTGGCCTTGGCGGCCGGGGACGTGGTGCGGGTGCGCCGCAACGACTACCGGTCCCGGCGCGGTGAGGGCGAGGACGTCCTCAACGGGTTCCGCGGGGTGGTGGCCGAGGTGGACGCCCGGCGCGGGGCGCGGGTGGAGTGGCGCCGCCGGGGGCGTGTGCACAGCGCCTGGATCAGCCCTGAGGCGATCGGGCGGGGCGACCTGAGCCACGGGTATGCGATGACGATCGCGGCCGCTCAGGGGCTGACGTGCGCGCGTGTGCACGTGTACGGGATCGGGGCGGACGCCCATTCGCTGTATCCGGCGATGACGCGCTCACGCAAGCGCGCGGATCTGTACCTGGCCTCGGAGGCGTTGCAGGATCCCAAGCTGCGGGAGCGGCTGGCGGGTGCGCGCAACGACAAGGACGTGGTGGAGGCGTGCGTCAGCGCGTACGCGCGCACGCTGGAGGTGCGCAGCGAGGGGCTGGTCATCGACGAGCTGGACGGTGCCCGGTCCGAGCCGGCGCAGGGCGCGCCCCGTCAGCGTCCGAACGTGGGTCCGGGGCGCGGGGGGATCGACGCGCCGGTGAGCGTGGACAAGGCGCTGGGCAAGTTCGCCGCCCGCAAGGGTACGGCGGGGCCGGTCAACCGGCGCGGGAGCGGTCCGGGGCGCAGGGGCGGGCGGGCCACGTAGGGTCCGGCGGCCGGGGCCGCCGGGGTCGGTCAGCTCTTGCGGTTGTCCCGCCAGCCGGCGCACTCGTGCCCTTGGGCGTCCAGGTGCTTGGTGGGGCGGAAGTCCTTGGTCTGGGGTACGCGCTTGTTGCAGGCCTGGCAGCGGATCCCGGTCTTCTTGGCGTCCTGGATCGTGGCCCGGCCGGGCCTGGTGCCGTGGGGGTCCGATCCCCGGCACTTCTTGAGGGTGTAGCTGAACAGCGCGGTCTCGTTGATGTAGTGGAGGACGCGCAGGTCGGAGTTCTTGCGTTTGCGGACCCTGCGTTCGCAGACCGGGCACACGCCGGAGCTGGCCATGGGGGCTCCTCGCTGTCGGGGGCTGGTGCCCTGGGACAGTACTGAAGGGGTCCGGTGGGTGTGGGTGGGTGGCCAAAAGCGGTCACCGGTGTGGTGGTGCCGGGACAGGCGGGTGTCAGCGGGGCTTGGCCGGGTGGGAACCCGAGCTTGAGCTTTACACCGTCAAGGTAAAGGTGTTGTCTTCGCCCTCGCTGACGCCTGCTGCCGCCGCCAGATGTTGCCGTGCCAGGTCGGCGGCCCTTTCCTGGGGACCCCAGCCCCGGTCCCGGTACCAGTGGGCGGCCTGCGCAGCCATTGAGGCCATCTCCCGGACCGCGGTGCGGCAGGCCTGCTCGTCGCGCAGGGCCTGCGGCTGTGCGGCGGCCAGGGCGCGGGCCGCCTCGCGCAGCCGGGCGGCCGCGACGGTGGCCGAGGCGCGCACCGGCGGGCGCCCCGCGTGGTCCCAGTCCCGCTCGGCCGCTTCCAAAGCTGCGGCCACCGCGGCCGGTGCGGCGGCCGCGGCCAGGGTGAGCGCATCGGACAGGGCCGCGAGGCCCGCCGCGCGCGCTCCGGCCCCCCAGGGCCCCCACAGCTGTCCCTGGGCGCGCACGGCGTGGGCGAGCCCGGCCCAGGGGCCCTGAGCGTGCACCGGGGCCGGGGCTGGGGGTGTGTCGGCGAAGCGGGCCCGCACCCGGGGCAGGGACAGGTCCGGGGCCAGGGAGCCGCCGGAGAACCACACCGGCCGGCCGTCGGGGGCCACGTCCCCGGGCAGGGCCAGGGAGTACCCGCTCACGGCCCCGGCGGCGCTCTGGCGCAGGCGCAGCAGCGCCCCGCCCGTGTCCAGGGCGGTGAGGAACTCCTCCTCGGTGCGTGCGGCGGCGGCCGCGCGGCGGGCCAGGCGCTCCAGGAGGGCGCGCGAGGGCCGTCCCCGGCCCTGGCGCCGGGCCTTCTCGGTCTCACCGCGGGTGGGGGAGGGGGCGGAGGTGCGGTCGGCGGCGCTGGTGGGGCGCAGCCCCAGCTCGGCCTCCAGCAGGCGGCACTCCTGGCGCAGGCGCAGGGCGTCGTTGTGGATGTCGGGGTTGGTGTCGTCCTGGCGGGCCAGGGTGGCGAGCAGGTGGATGTGGTGGCTCTGGGGGCCGTCGTGGCGCACGGCCACCCACCGGCAGGCGCGTTCGTCGCCCAGGGGGGCCACGCCGCCGGCGGCGGCGAGGCGGCGGGCGACCTGTTCCCACTCGGGCTCGCTCAGGGGGCGGTCGGTGGGGGCCACGCGGATCGCGCAGTGCCATACGTGGCGGCGCACCTGGGGGCGCACGAAGCGGTCCAGGCGCCGGGCCAGCACGCCCAGGTCGGCCCCGGGGGCGCGGCCGGGGTCGGGTACGCCCAGGGTGCGCCAGGCGGCGACCTGGTGGGGGTCGGTGTGCTCGTTGGCGCTTCCGGGCCCGTAGAGGTACTTGAGCAGTCCGAGGGTGTCCTGGCCGCGCATCACCTTGGCGATCATTGTCGGGAGTGTTCCACAATCGCCTCGCCGGCGTCCTCGAGGGTCTCCACCGCGGCCGCGGCGCGCTCGAGCAGGGCCCGGACCCGGTCGGGGTCGGGGCCGGCGAGGGTGCGCAGGTCCGCGCTCAGGTGTTCCAGGGCGATGACGGCGTCGTTGAGGGCCACCATCATCTGGCGGTCGTCGGGCGAGGTGGCCAGGGTCTGGCGGGCCACGCCCAGGGCGGCGTGGGCGGCGAACCCGCTCAGGGTCATGGCCTGGTCCTTGGCGGCCTGGAGCAGCAGGGCGTGCTCGTCGTCGCTGAGGCTGAGTTTGACGTAGTTGTCGCGGCGGATGCCGGTCCTGCGGTTGCCGCGCCGGTGCTGGGCTGTTTCCTCCACGGCCGGCTCCTCCCTGGGTGGTGTGGCGTTGCCTGGTGATGATGGCCGATGCGGGCGGCGGGGGCGAACGCGGGTCGAAAACCAGGGGCGCATCCGAAGCTTCTGACACACTCGTCCGGGTTCCTGGTGATTTGGGAGAGACCGATGTCCGATTTGCTGTCCGCCTCGTCCTGGTGGCTGGTGTGTGTTGCGGCGCTGGTCGTGACGGGGGTGGCGGTGTGGGGGATGCGCCGTGCGGCCTCGCACAGGCCGCGGCCGGTTCCGGGTCCGGGGCGTGCGGGGGCGGTGTCCCTGCACGGGGGCTACCTGGTGGCGACCGTGGTGATCGCGGTGGTGGCGCTGGCGCTGATCCTGGTGGCGTTCACCATGAGCTATGCGGCGCTGTACGAGGCGGCCACGTGGCTGGCCGACACCCAGCTGTACGCGCTCAACGGCGGTGACCTGCGGTTCCTGTTCCCGGTGGGGATCGACGCGGTGATCGTCTACTTCCTGGCGATGGACCTGCTCATGGAGTGGCAGGGGCGCCGGCACGCGCTGAACCGGTGGGCGGCCTATGCGCTCTCGGCCATCACGATCATCTTGAACGTGAGCCAGGGGGACGGGTCCACGGCCTCCTACCTGGGGCACGCGGGTCCGCCGATCGTGATCATCCTGATCGCGGAGGGGGTGGCGGCGTGGATCCGGCACCTGGCGGGTCTGGCGCACGGCCAGGCCGCGGACCGCATCCCCGTGGGGCGGTGGGTCGCCCATCCGGTCTCGACGCTGAAGGTGGCCCGGCTGATGCTGGGGTGGGGCATCACCTCCTACCCGCGGGCGCTGGAGCACGAGCAGCGCCGGCAGCTGGCCTACGCGATGCTGCGCGAGCAGCACGGGCTCACCTGGCGCCGGCACACCCCGCGGCATCTGCGGTGGATGCTCGACAACGGGTACGAGCTCGACACCGCCTTCGCCCTGACCCGGGCCATGACCGCGGCCACGGTGGCCATGACCGCCGAAGAGGTCACGGCCCTGGCCAACACCGGCGGCCAACCCGGCCAGGGTGGCCACGAGGTTGGCCAGGGGGTTGGCCACGCTGTCCAGGGTGGCCACGAAGGTGGCCAGCAGGAGCCGGCGCCCGCCCTGGAGGGCGCGGCCGAACAGCCCGCGCCCGACCCCGTTCCTGACGATGGCCAGGAGGAGGCGGACACGGTGGACACCACCGTGGCCACTCCCTCCCCCGCCCCGGACACGGCCGTGGCCGAGGTGGCCACCGGCTCCGAGGCGCACCCCCCGCAGGAGGTGCCCGCACCGGTCCCTGAGACCGTGCCCGCCCCCTACTGGACCCGGGAAGGGCCGGTGTTCCAGAGCGCCCCGCCCCAGGAACAGCCCGCGGCCGAGGCGCCCAGCGAGCCGGCGGCGGCCGCCGAACCAGAGCCCGCGGTGGAGCAGGAGAGCGTGCCGGAACTGCTCTCACCTGAGCAAAAGCGCGAACGCGTGCGGGAGTTGCTGCAGACCCGCCCCGAGATCACCGACTCCGAGATCGCCGAGCGCATCCACGCCTCCCCGCGCACCGCGCGCCGCTACCGCAGCGAGCTGGCCCCGCAGCGCCCGCTGGTGGACACCCCGCACTGACCGCCCCGGACACACCCCGGCGCCGGTGCCTGAGACGGGCTCCGTGCCGGGGCCGGCGCCCGCCCGGGCGCGGTGGTGCGGAGGGTGGCCAACCCCCGCCGCACCACCCCGTGGCCACGGTGGCCACGACCATCCGGAGCGCGCCGGTTTTACCGCGTAAAACCCTCCGGCGCCGACCGACGCACCGCCTCCCCGCAACCGGACGCGGCCGGTGCCGGAGGCGGTGTCCACGACATGTCCATGCGTGGCCAACGGCCTTGGCCACGCATGGACAAACCCCTGCAGCGCACCGTGTGCCCGGTTCAGGGCACCTCTCCCACTCGCTGGCGGACGCGGAGTTTTACGCGGTAAAACCCGTCGAGCCTCCCGACCCCCCGGCCGCTGACCAGGAGAACCGCAGGTGGGTGCGCAGCGTGACGCCCGGGCGGGGACGACGGACACAGCACCGGGGCCACCCCGAGTTCGACCCTGGTGGCGTCCCCGTCTCCTCGTCCTGGACCAGACACCCTCTTCCGAGGGCGTCCTCGACCCACTGGCGCACCCAGTGCGTCCCACCCACGCGAGAACCCCCCGCGCCCCTCCTTGGCCACCGCCGGACACCGTGTCCACCGCGTTGGCCAAGCCGGGCCAACGCGGTCCACGCGTGGCCACCCGCCCCGGACGCGGTGTCCGCGGAGCCTGGCCAACGGTGCCACCGGAACGTGCCCGGCGCAGGGGGCAGCCCGGAGCGCGGCCGCCCCGTGGCCACGGTGGCCAGAGCCCTCCGGTGGCGCCGGCCATGCGTGGCCAAGGACGGTGGCCACCCATGGCCGGGAGGCGCCAGGGCCCGCACGTCGGCTTCCAGAGCTCTAGGGTCGGGCCGTGATCCATCTCCAGGTCCGTGGCGAGGACGGCACCATCCAGGCTCGCGCCGAGCACGGTCTGGTCTGGGGGCCGGAGCTGGCCGGCCTGGACCAGTCGGTGTTCGCGATACTGGGGCACCTGCTGCCGTACGCGGACACCGTGTTCAACAGCCGCCAGGTGTCCACCCTGCTGGGAGAGGTACCGCGCCTGCCGCCGGGCGTGCTCAGCGACGAGTTCGCGCGCGAGTTGCTGGACCTGGGGCACCGAGTCCTGGACGGAGAACACCTGTACCTGTGGTTCCTCGGAGACTGAGCTGACAGACCCGCCCACTCTCGAGAGCCGCGGCCTGAGGGCTGGGACGACCACGGTGCAGGGCGCCGCACAGACCCGCTTGTCGTGGCGGGCGGCCCCACCCCCTGGGTAGAGGGGCTCGTGGGTTTTACCGCGTAAAACCCTGCGGCCTCACCCCGTGCCCCGCGCTCCCCGGGGCGTGGTGCCGGACACCGTGGCCACGGCCTTGGCCACGCGTGGACAACGGTGGCCAGGCATGGCCAGCGCCGTGGCCACGCCCGTCCTCGAGGTCGGGACACGGTGGCCACCAGAACGTGTGGCGGAGGGCGAAGCCCGTCTCGTGGCCACCCCTTGGCCACGATGGCCAGAGCCCGCCGGTGGCCACGAGGCGTGGCCACCGTGGCCAGGGTGCGACTCGGCCATGACCGGGGGCGGCCACCCGAGGGAGGGCGCGGTGACCGCCAGGCGGCGTCCGCGGGTTTTACGCGGTAAAACCCCAGCCCCTCACCGAGGGCCCGGGAAGGTCCAAGAGAGGGGCTGTACAGCTCGACGGGTTTTACCGCGTAAAACACAGGGCGGAGAGGACCGCCCCGTGAGCGGTGCGCCCGCGAGGCGCCGCCCCGACCCCCTCCAGGCAACGGGACACCGCAGGGGGCGTGGCCGGTCCCCTGGACACGAGGCCCTGCGTCAACCCCACCCCGCACAGACACCCGCCGGACGCTAGGCCTGGCGTGCCGCCTCGTGCAGGCGCACCCGCAGCCGGTCCGCCAGGGCCGAGACCCGCTCGGCCGTCGGCGTGTGGGGAGCGGCGTCCGCCGCGGCCTCCAGGACCAGCAGCACGTCGTGGGCCTCCTCCAGCGTCAGCAGCGGCGGCACCGAGCCCGGCGCGAGCAGGTCGTCGACCAACTCCACCTTGGTGGGCAGGCTCTGCCTGATCCGGGTGCGGGCCGACCCCAGCCCGCTCTGGCCCATGCCCGCGCGCCGCTGCCCCATGGTGTTCGCCCCTCGTGCTCGCCGCTCCTCGGTCGACCGTAGCGCAGCCGCCCTTGCGGGGCCTGCGGGTTCGGTGTGTGCCCGTCCCGGGTCAGAGCCGGTCCAGGAACGCCTGGGCGAACCGCTGGAGTTCGTCGGGCCCCAGCCCCGAGGACAGCTCCTTGTAGACCTGCCCGGCCAGGGCCTCGGGCTCGTCCCAGGACAGGTCCAGCGTCAGCTGCTCACCGGGCCGCGGTACCCCCTCGGGCCGGTCGGCGCGGCGCGGGGGGTTCTTCGCCGCCGCGGGTGCGGCCCGGTCGGGGGCCGCCGGCGGCTGCGGGGTGGCAAGGGCGGCGGGTTTTACCGCGTAAAACTCCTCCTGCTGCTGGCGGCGGGCGGCCAGCTGTTCCTGGGGCGGGAGTTTGCCCAGTTCCCGGGCCTGGGCCAGCTTCAGGTGCCCGTCCTTGAGGGCCTGCTGCAGATCCGGGTGCAGCTCCAGCAGAATGAGGCGCTGGGTGACCCACCCGTTGGACTTGCCCAGCAGTGTGGCCGCCTGGGACCGGTTCACCCCGCGGTCGAGGAGCTTGGCGATCTCGCGGGCCTCCTCCAGGGGGTGCAGGTCCTGGCGGTGGATGTTCTCGGCCAGCACCGCGGCGCGCAGGGCGACCTCGTCGTCGTCCTGTTGGCCGCGGGGGGTGCGCACGTGCACCGCCACGGTTTCCAGGCCGGCCCGGTGTGCGGCGGCCAGGCGGCGGTTGCCGTTGATGACGACGAACACGGCCTCGGCCACCGCCGCCTCGTGCTCGGGGTGGGCCTGCACGTAGGCGCGGCGGGGGATGACGTGCAGCGGTTGCAGCAGCCCGTGCTCGGTCAGGCTGTTGGCGAGCTCGGAGAGGTCGCCCAGGCTCTCGCGCGGGTTCTCGGGGTTGCCGGCCAGGTGTGCCAGGGGCACCCGGGCCGGGTCCGCGGGGGCCTCCCCGGCGGCCTGGGAGATGAGTTGGCGGCGGGCGCTGGTGGCGCGGCCCGCGGCGCCGAAGGAGGCCGAGCGGCCCAGCTTGTCGGCCTTGCTCATGCCAGGATCCCCGCGATCTTGCGCATGGCGGCGGCCTGGTCGGACTTGGGGTCGTAGACGAGCAGGCCCTGCTTGCTGCGCACCGCCTCGCGCTGCTCCTTGCGGTCGGGCACCACGGCGATCACCGCCGGGTCGCCGATCTCCTCCCAGGCCTGCAGGGAGGAGGTGGCGATGTACCCGCGGCGGCTGTCGTACATGTTGACCACCAGCCCCAGGTAGTCGACCTCCAGGCGCATGTCCTGGCGCAGGTCCTCGATCTGGCCGGTCAGCAGGGTGTAGGCGTCGGCGCTGGAGTCCTCGGCCTGCACCGGGATCACCACCCCGGAGGCGCCGGGCTTCTCCTCGGGGCGGCGGCGCCCGTAGTAGATGGCGCTGTCCATGGCCAGCCCGAGGCTGGGCGGGCAGTCGACCACGATGACGTCGAAGGCGGACTCCAGCGGTTCCAGGGCCCGCTCCAGGGCGGCCTCGCGGGCGCGGATCGTGGAGAGCTTCACGTCCAGGACGAACCCGTCGGCGCACGCGGGCAGCAGGTGCAGCCGGTCGGCGAAGCGCTCGTCGGCGATGGGCACGACGAGGTCGGCCAGGTCCCCGTGGGCCTCGCCGGTCATGTGCTTGACCAGGCTGTCGCTGCCCAGGGCCAGGTTGTCGACACCGAACTGGGCGGTCAGGTGGCCCTGGGGGTCGAAGTCGACCAGGAGCACGCGCTGGGCGGGGCCGCCGTACTCGAGGCCTTCGGCGTAGGCCTGCCCCACCCCGGCGGACAGGGCGGTCTTGCCCACGCCGCCCTTCTGGTTGGCCAGGATCCTGCGGCGGGGATGCGGTGTTGCCACGTGCTCCTCCTGTGGGGAAGGGTGGTCGGCGAGCCAGAGCTCCAGGGCCTGGGCCAGGCCCTGGATGTAGGAGACCCTGCGCTGGGCGCAGTGCGCCTTGAAGGTGTCGTAGACCCCCGGCGCCAGCCAGGTGCTGAACGGCGGGGCCCCGGAGGTGTCCGCGACGGGCCGCGGGCCGGCCTGCTGCCAGGCCTGGAGCGCTTGGGCCACCACGTCCTGCATGTCGATCCGGTGCTCGGCGGCGCGGACCTTCACGCGGGCCCGGAGCGGTCCGGGCAGCTTGGAGGTGACCTTCTCCCTCTCGCCGGAGGTTGATGATGCCATGGGCGTTACCTTACTAACGCCCGTTGAGCTGGGCGAAGCTCTTCGCCGTGCGTGCCGCGATCTTTTACCCGGTAAAACCGGGCCCGCTCCGGCCGCCCTCTTTTACCGCGTAAAAACCGGGGCCGACGGTGCCGTGCCCCGGCGGGTTCCTCCGTTCTGGTCGGGGTTCTCGGCGAGGCGCTCGGTGGGGCACCGGCAGGCCCAGACCACGGCGACGACGGCCAGCGAGGCCGGGGAGAAGCCGGTCACGGTGCCGGCGTTCGCCACGGTTTTGGCCCGCGCGGGGTTCTGGCGCCCGCGACAGAGGGGACGCGCGTCAGATGGGCGCCAGGTCCCCGCGTGGAACCGGGGGTCCCGGGGGCTGGCCCCCGGGTACCACCAGGCACCCGCCATGGGCGCAACGCCTCGTTGCGCCCGGCCGCCTACAGGCCGAGTTCGGGGCCGGAGCGCTCCGGGGCCCGGTAGGCCCTCTCGCGCTGGGCGCGCTCCAGGGCCTCGCGCTGCTGGCGTTCGAGCTCCTGGCGGTGGAGGTCGCGCTCCTGCTCCTCGCGGCGGCGGAGCTCGGCGTCCTCCTCCTCGATCTGCCAGACCATGCGCTGGTGGTACTCGGCGGCGTCGGCCGCGCGGGTCATCTCCTCGATCTGGGCGACCCGTGAGGGCTCGGGAGGCGCCGGCGGGACCTCGACGCGGTGCGCGCGGTCCCGGTCCCTGACGGGGGCGGCGGCCTGGATGCCCTGGCGGTTGCGCACCCGGGAGAGGCCGCGCTCGTCCATGCCGCGCAGCTCCTGGCGGGTCACGTCCACGGTGTGGGCGTTCTTGTCGAGGTAGCGCACCAGGTCCTCGCGGTGCTGGCGCTCCTGGTCGGCCTTGACCTGGCGCAGGTCGGCGCGGATCGCGTCCTGGCGCAGCTTCTCGGCCTGGTGGCGGAACCCCTCGCGCTCGTTCAGGGTGGCGGTGACCTGCTCGCGGGCGGCGGTGCGCTCGGCGTCTGCCGCGGCCTTGGTGGTGCCCTCGAACAGCAGCAGCGCGATGTGGCCCTTCTGGGCGCGTTCGCGGGCGTCCTCGGCCTTCTCGTGGAGGTCGGGCACGACCTGGTCGAGTTCGGCCGCGCGCGCCTTCAGGGCGTCGATCTCGGCCTGGGCGTGCTGGCTGGCCGGACCGCGTCCGGCGAGCGCGTCCTGCTTGGTGAGCGGCTCCCACGGGGTAACCGCCCGCTCTTCGCGGACGGCGGCCTCAGCGCGGGCGGCCACGGCCCGCTCCCGCTCTTCGCGGACGCGGCGGCCGCCGGCCAGCTCGTCGCTGACCATGCCCTCGGGGCCGTCCGTCAACGTGTCGGCGTAGGCGGACAGGGTGCGGTGCAGCGCCTCCTCCGCCGTGCGCGCCTGGCCGAGCCGGGCCCGGACCTCTCTGGGTTCGATGCAGGCGGGCAGGTACAGGTCCACCCGCTCCCGGGCGCGGCTCATGGCGGGGTAGAGGGCGTGGGCGTCCGCGCCGAGCCCGTACACGTGCGCCCGGTCCACGGTCAGCCCCTGCGCGGACGCCACGGTGATGGCGTACCCGTGCGAGAGCGCACCCGCGCTGACCTGGTCCGGGCTCATCCACGCCCGTTCGGTGCGCCCCTGCGAGCGCCACTCGACGTGGACGCCGCGGCGGGCGTCGGCCTCGACGACGATGCCGCGGAACCCGTTCAGCACGTCCGGGCCCTCCTCGCGCCGGGAGCGGTAGTCGTTCTGCCGCACCCGGACCTGGTCCCCGGCCGCCAGGTCCAGGGTGCGTCCGCCCGCCAGGTGGAAGGACACGTCCCGCTCCGCCAGGTGCCCGCCGGTCCGGGCGGCCGCCCGCAGCTTCACGTTGAGGGCGTCGACGTCGGCGTTGGTGGCGGCGAGCACGGCCAGGCGCTCGACGGCCTCGTGCGCATCGGCGTGCCGGGCCCGGTCGCCGGCCCAGGACGCGGCGATCTGGCGGTGGGCGGCGTCGCCGTCGACGGCCGCGTGGACCATGCCGTTCTCGCCCCACAGGGCCAGGGCGGAGCGCCGGGCCCCCGCACGCCAGGTCTCCAAGGCCTTGCGGTCCACCTTGCCGCGCTGCCTCCGGTTCTCGGTCAGGACCAGGCCCTCGACGATCTCGTGCACGCGGGCGAACGCGCCGCCGGCGCCCACCGCGCGCGCCTGCATCGGGTCCCCGATCGCGACGATCTTGGTCTTGGTCCGGGCGGCCTCGGTGACGATCGCGGCCAGGGCGCGGTCGTCGACCGTGGCGGCCTCGTCCAGGACCAGGACGCCGACGCCGTCCAGGCCGCGCCCGGTCTCGATGCGGCGCAGGAGGGAGGCCACGGTCCCCGAGTCGATCCCGGCCTCCGCCCGCAAGCCCGCGGCGGCCACGGCCGAGGTGGCCGCGCCCTCGACCTTGTGCCCGGCCGACTCCCAGATCGCCCTGGTCGCCGACATGATCGTGGTCTTGCCCGCCCCGGCCACGCCCACGACCGTGTCGATGCCGTGCGGGACGAAGGTCAGCCGGTGCACGACCTCGCGCTGCTCGGCCGAGAGCCGGAACCCCTTCTTGCGCTCCCACTCCCGCTCCGCGCGTATGGACGTCTTCAGGTGCACGTGGCCGGAGAAGTCCCGGAGGCGCCACTCGGCGGAGGCGGTGATGGTCTCCTCCGCCGCCACGAGGTCGGCGGAGGTGTACCGGCCGGCGTTGGTCATGTGGGCGGGCCCGCCCTCGGGCAGCGCCACCGCCCGCGCGTCCGCCAGGACGCGGTCGGTCACCGCCTCCAGGAACGCCACGGAGGGCAGACCGGCCCCGAGCGCCCCGGCCACGTGCGCCAGCACCTTCGCCCGCGTGACGGTCTTGGCATGGGCGGTCACCCCGTGCTCGGGGTCCCACACCGCCGTGATCAGCGCATCCAGGTTCGGCGGCCCCTGGTCCGGGCCGCCCGGCGCCGGCCCCGCCGCGGGGCCTCCGGGTTCGCGCCCCAGCGCGGCGGCGACGACCTGCGCCGGGGTGTGCCCGGCCTCCAGGGCGCGCTCGTGCCACGACTGGCGCTCGGAGGCGGGGGTGGAGGCGACCTTGCCCCGGGCGGTGGCCCGCCCCGCCGTCCGGCTCTGCGCCGGGGTGGCGCCCTGGCCGGTCACGGCGAGGATCTGCTGCTGGCGCCGCGAGAAGGTCCGCTTCAGGGTGTCGGGGACGCCGACGACGTCCCACCGGCCCGTCACGGCGTCGCGCTCGAACTGCACGCCCAGCTCCTCGCGGAGCTTGTTCCGTTCCAGCGCCCGGTACAGCTCCCCCACCGCCGGGACGTGCCGCATCAGGTCCCGGCCCCCGGCCGCGATCGTGCGCCACTTGCCGTCGGAGCAGCGGGCCATGTTCGCGACCATCACGTGGGTGTGCAGGTGCGGGTCCCCCGGGGAGCCGTCGACCGGCCGGGCGGTGCGGTGCACCGTCATCGTGGCCACGAACCCGCTGGTGTCCACGCGCTGGGCCCGCCGGCCGTCGCCGTGGTGCCCGGCCATCCCGTACCCGGCCCACCCCTGCAGGGCGGCCACGGACTCGCGGACCGCTTCGAGGTGGATCTCCTCCATCCGCGCGGCCACCACCGGATCGGCCAGGCCCTGCAGGACGCTGATGCCCTTGGGCCGGTCGAACGTCACGTCGTAGCCCATGACGCCGGTCCGCACCCGCGCCTCGCGCTGGTCCCACGCCGCCTTCCACTGGGGCAGGCCGTAGACGCGGCGGGGGTCGATCCCGGCCGCGGCCGCCACCCGGGACAGGTCCGCGACGGGGGCGCGGTGGTGCTCGCCGTCGCGCAGCAGTCCCCGCTCCAGGCGGCCCACCCGCTTGACCGACCACGGGTCGGCCGCCACCAGCTCCGCCAGGGAGAGGCCGCGTTTGGCGGCCGCCGCCTCCAGCGCCTCCACGAACGCGGCGGCCGGGAGTTGGGCCTCGGGCGCGACGGCGACTTTCGGGCGCACGAGCTGTTCCCCGGAGTGCGGGTCGCGCCCGGCCAGCAGCTCGCGCATCGCCTCGACGTCGGCCGCATCCTCCAGGACGGTGCCGGCCTCGATCCCGAACTCGGACCACCCGCCGCCGACACGCTCGATCGGGCGGTCGGCCCCGTCGAGCCGGTAGGCCACGGCCACGTTCTCAGCGGTGACGGCGTCGGCCCCGCACTGCTGAGCGAAACGGTAATCACCCTGGGAGGCGTCGTGGATCGGCGTCGCCATCGCCACCCGAACCACCCCCTCAGCAGTTCTGAGGCCCCGCAGGGGCCGCGTATCTCGCCAGAGATACCTGCGTACATGTTCGTGACCTGGAGTGATATGCCTCGCACGCGTAGCACTCGTAGCACGTGTGCGAGACGTAGCACGTGTGCTACCCGTGCTACGTGTCGCACGGGTGCTATGTGTGCGAGACGTGCGAGGTCTACGCTCGCGGGATGGACATTTACAACCTGATCAACCAGAAGGGCGGGGTCGGCAAGACGGCCTCGACCATCGGCCTGGGCGGCGCCCTGGCCGACGCCGGCGAACGCGTGCTCCTGGTCGACCTCGACCCCCAGGGCCACCTGACCGACGCGCTCGGCGTGCCCGAGTCCCCCGAGGACGCGACCCTGTCCCAGGCCATCCTGGGCGAGTACGAGGGCCACCCCCGCGACCTCGTGGTCGCCTACCGCGACAACTTGCACGTGCTGCCGACCGCGCTGGACATGTTCCTGCTCGACCGCGGCCTGTACATGTCCAGCGGCCGCGAGCACCGGCTCAAGAACGTCCTGCAGCATCTGGAGGACGACTACGACGTGTGCCTCATCGACTGCCCGCCCTCCCTGGGCGCCACCACCGACGCCGCGCTCATCGCGGCCCGGCGCCGCCCCGGACGCCGCGGCGGACTCATCGTCCCGGTGGAGGCGGAGGACTCCTCCATCAAGGCGCTGCGGCTGCTGCTGCGCCAGATCGGCACCCTGAGCCAGGTCATGGACGTGGACATCGACGTCCTGGGCCTGCTCCCCTCCCGGTTCGACGTGCGCGACGGCACCATGGTCACCAGCGTCCTGGAGGCGTTCCGGAATCTGGGGAGCCCGCCCGTGATCGGCGAGATCCGCAAGCGCAAGGAAGTGCGGGAGGCCTGGAGGGCGAAGGTGCCCGTGACCGAGTACGCGCCCGACTCCGAGGTGGCCGGCTGGTTCCGCGACCTGGCCAAGGCGGTGCGCGCATGAGCGCGGCGAAGAAGAAGGCCTCTTCCGTCCCGGACATGGTCGGGCTCACCGACGACTGGGGCAAGATGACCGCCATGCGCCAGGGCGAGCACGGCCAGGAGGAGAAGGAAGCGCCGGCACCCGTGGCCAAGGCCGCTCCCCCGGCCCGGCCTGAGCCGAAAGCACCCGCGGCCACGGAGATGACGCGGCGCAGCTGGTACGCCAGCGCGGAGGCGGCGGAGGAGCTGGCCAGGGTCGTGGACGACATCCACCACGCCACCCGGACACCGAAGCACGAGGTCGTGTCCGCGCTTTTCCGGGCGGCCGTGGCCGCCGCGCCCCGGGTGGAGAAGCAGCTGTCCAAGAAGACGTGATACCCGTGCTACGCCTCGCACCCGTGCGAGAGGTAGCACGAGTGATACGCGTATCACTGCTGTTCGTGGGGGTGTGGACATCTCTTTGGACATGGCCGCCGCGCCGTGGCCACTGGCGGACACGGGGTTGGCCATGGCCGGATCGCTGGCCAGCCTGCACCGGACATGACCGCCTCGCGCGGCCCCTCGTCGAGGTGTGTCCGGGGCGGTTTGGCCACCGCGCCGGACATGGCCAAAGGTTCAGTACTGAACTTGTGGCCACGGCCGGACACCGCCCTCGCGTCCGGAGCGGGTTGGCCACGGTGGCCAGCGGTGTCGTCGCTGTGATGACAATGTCGTCACAGCACCCCCCGGACGCGTCGTCATGGCGACGACATTGTCGTCGTCGTGACG
>NZ_JBSHDN010000062.1:0-32378 GCF_053616335.1 Nocardiopsis sp. NPDC055824 | reverse complement strand
CGCCCGCCCACCCCGGCGGGTGCGCGGGCGGGTCGCGCGTACGGCCACCCTAGTGGGCCGGACGGAACCGTTGCCGGTGGGATATGAGGGGTTCTGACCTGGATGATCTCGTACTTGCAGCCGGCCTCGACGCCCCGGGGCCACGTGGCGGCGGCAACGAGGCCCTCGTCGGGTGCCCCGGCCGGGGCGGTCCGCCCATGGGCCCGACGGGGGCGGCCGTGGAGCTCGGCGGCCGCCCCGTCCGACCCCGCCACGGGTACGAGGCCACGGCGGAGGGGGCGGGCCGCCGACCGAGGGTCGGTCCCCGAACGCGCGAGGGGCGCCCCCCGCCTTCGGAGGGCGCCCCTGCCGGACGCGGACGGCGTGCCGCCGGGCGTGTGCCCCGCCGGTCCGACGGACGCGCGTCAGGCGTTGACGCCGTGCTCCCGCAGGAGGTCGTTCAGGGCGAGCTTGTCGTGCTCCTCGCCCTCCTGGAGGCGCTTGAGCACCAGCAGGACCGGCATGCCGAAGTCGCCGCCCGGGAAGCTCTTGGTCCGGTTCGCGGTCACGCACACCGACCAGGCCGGGGCCTCGCCGCGCTCGAGCTCCTCACCGGTCTCGGCGTCGAACACGCGCGTGGAGGAGGTCAGGATGGTGCCCGCGCCGAGCTTGGCGCCGGTGCGCACGCGGGCGCCCTCGACGACCATGCTGCGGGAGCCGAGGAACGCGTCGTCCTCGATGACGACCGGGGAGGCCTGCGGCGGCTCCAGGACGCCGCCGACGCCGACGCCGCCGGACAGGTGGACGTTCCGGCCCACCTGGGCGCAGGAGCCGACCGTGGCCCAGGTGTCGACCATGGTGCCGGAGCCGACGTAGGCGCCGATGTTGGTGAAGGACGGCATGAGGACGACGCCGGGGGCGAGGTAGGAGCCCCAGCGGGCGATCGCCCCCGCGACGACGCGGACGCCGTCGAAGCGGGTCTTCAGGGGCATGCGGTCGTGGTGGCGGAAGTCGCCGACCTGCGACTCCTTCATGTCCAGGACCTTGAAGCCGAGGAGGATGGAACGCTTGGCGCGCTCGTCGACCACGACCTCGTCGGTCGCGGGGTCGACGAAGGCCACACGGGCCTTGCCCTCGTCGATCAGGTCGATGGCGCCGGTGATGGTCTCGCGCGCCTCGGCGTGGGAGGGCGTGAGTTCGGAGCGCTTCTCCCAGAGTTCGTCGATCTGGTCGGGCAGCGGGCTGGAGTACGAGCTGGTCATGTGCACACACGTTAGTGGTTCGCGAAAGGTGCGGGGGTACCCCCCGCCCGTGTGTGCCGGCCGCCTCCGGGGATCCGCCCCGTCCCGCCTCCCGGTGCGGACTACAATGCGGCCTGGGCTCGCTGCGGGCCCCGCGCGGCACGGGTGACGTTCCTCTCCGTGTGGTGCACCCCACCTGCTCCCGACCCTTGGTTCGCCTGTGCCCAGTAAGCGCCGGAGGCTCTCCGCCTTCGTCAAGATCCTGTTGTCCCTCTTCCTCGTGTGCGGCCTCCTCGTCGCGGGCGCGTACTACGTGCTGACCACGTTCGAGCCGGTCGAGACCACCGTCGAGGCCCCCGATCCGGGCTGCCGTCTGCAGCTGTCCGACGGCAAGTACGAGATGGAGATCGCCCAGGCGGTGAGCGCGACCACGGTGGGCGGGGTGGCGTTCAGCCGCGACCTGCCGCCCGAGGCCGTGACCGTGGCGTTCGCGACCGTGTGGCAGGAGACGGCGTTCTACAACCTGGAGTACGGCGACCGGGACTCCCTCGGCCTGTTCCAGCAGCGGCCGTCCCAGGAGTGGGGCGAGCCGGAGGAGATCCTCGACCCGGTCTTCGCCACCCGCGCGTTCTACGACGAGCTGGTGGAGGTGAACAACTGGTCGGAGATCCCGGTGTTCGAGGCCGCCCAGGCGGTCCAGCGCAGCGCGGACGGCTACGCCTACGACCAGCACGAGGCCCTGTCGGCACGGATGGCCGAGGTGACCACCGGAGAGCTCGGACCGAGCCTGACCTGCTGGTACGACGCCGAGGGCCTGGACGCCCTCCGGGCGGGCGACGCGGACACGGCGGGCGCCCAGGAGGAGATGGCGAGGGTCTTCGGCGTGGACCCGGCGGAGCTCCCCCTGAACGCGGACGAGGCGATGAGGACCGGCGACCTCGGCTGGGCCATGGCCCTGTGGGCGGTCGCGCACGCCGAGGAGTACGGGCTGACCTCCGTCGCCTACGGTGACCGGCTGTGGCGTGCGTCGGACGGCCTGGACGGCGCCGAGGCGTGGACGGCGGCCGGGGAGGACACCCGGGGGCGCGTGGTCCTGGGCTGACCGCCGTGTGGCGGCCCACCCCGACCGCCCGGGCAGCCCCCGGGACACTGCGGTCCTCCCGGTCCAGCGCCTCGAAGAACCTCGCCTTCAACCCCTCAAAATCCACGATCCCCGCAACTCCCTGAAATCCAGGGTGTTGCAGGGATCGCCAGAACCCACAACGCGCGCCGGGGCCCTGTGCGTCCGCAGCGGTCCCGGGGAACGGCCGCCGGGCCCGTTCCCCGGGACCGTCCCGCTACTCCGCCAGCCGCTCGACGGCGGCCCCGACGCGCTCGTCGGTGGCGGTGAACGCCACCCGCACGTGTCCCGCCCCCGCGGCGCCGTAGAAGTCGCCGGGGGCCACCAGGACACCGCGCTCCGCCAGGTGCGCGACCGCGCCCCAGGCGTCGTGGCGGGGGTGGCTCGCCCAGAGGTACAGTCCGGCGTCGGAGTGCTCGATCCGCCAGCCCGCCCCCTCAAGGGCCGCGCGGAGCCGGGCCCGGCGGGCCCGGTACCGCTCCTTCTGCTCGGCGGCGTGGGCGTCGTCGTCCAGGGCCGCCCGCATCGCCGCCTGGACGGGCGCGGGGACGATCATCCCGGCGTGCTTGCGCACCGCCAGCAGCTCTCCGACCAGGGCGGGGTCCCCGGCGACGAAGGCCGCCCGGTAGCCGGCCAGGTTGGAGCGCTTGGAGAGCGAGTGCACCGCGAGCAGGTTGTCGTGCGATCCGCCCGACACGTCCGGGTGCAGGATCGACACCGGTTCCGCGCCGTCCCAGCCGAGGTCCAGGTAGCACTCGTCGGAGGCCACCACGGCCCCGCGCTCGCGGGCCCACTCCACGACCTTGCGCAGGTGCGGGACGCCCAGGACGCGCCCGGTCGGGTTGCTGGGCGAGTTCACCCACACCAGTCCCGCCGGGGCCGGGCCCAGCGCCGTCAGGCCGTCGGAGGCGACCGGGGTCGCACCGGCGATCCGGGCGCCGACGTCGTAGGTCGGGTAGGCCAGTGCGGGGTGCACGACCGTGTCGCCCGCCCCGAGGCCGAGGAGGGTCGGCAGCCACGCGACGAGCTCCTTCGAGCCGACGGTGGGCAGCACCGCGCCCTCGGCGACGTCCACGCCGTGGCGGCGCGACAGCCAGCCGCGGATGGAGGCCCGCAGCTCGGGCGTTCCCCAGGTCAGCGGGTATCCGGGCGAGTCCGAGGCGTCGGACAGGGCCTTGCGGAGGGAGGCCGGGACCGGGTCGACCGGCGTGCCGACGGACAGGTCCACGATGCCGCCGGGGTGCGCCGCGGCCGTGCGCTTGTACGGCGCCAGCCGGTCCCACGGGAAGGTCGGGAGCCGGTCCGCCACGGGTCGCCGCTCGGCCATCGGTGCACACTCCATCCATCGGTTTCGGTTCGCACAGCAATCGCGCCGACCCGCCGGAGGGGGTCGGCGCGACACGTCACCGCACGGGTGACCCACGCCCGCGCACCCTCTGCGCCAGGGGGGTGCGGTGGCGGCTCGGCCCCTGTCGGGCCGGAACGCGGACTGCGCGGCTACTCGGCCTGCGGGGGCAGCTTCGCGACGAGCGGGTGGTCGCGGTCGATCTTGCCGACCTTCGAGGCGCCGCCCGGGGACCCCAGGTCGTCGAAGAAGTCGACGTTGGCCTTGTAGAAGTCGGACCACTGCTCGGGCAGGTCGTCCTCGTAGTAGATGGCCTCGACCGGGCAGACCGGCTCGCACGCACCGCAGTCGACGCACTCGTCCGGGTGGATGTAGAGCATGCGGTCGCCCTCGTAGATGCAGTCCACGGGGCACTCGTCAATGCACGCCTTGTCCAGCACATCAACACAGGGCTGCGCGATGACGTAGGTCACGTCGTACTCCTTGTCTCACCCCCGCTTTCCACGGGGGAGGCGGGGACCTTGAGAACCCCGGACCGGGTTCGGCGTGCGGGCGCCTATGCCCTGCTCCCGGGCTCTGCAAGCAAATGGCACAGATGTCGTCCTCCTAGTATGGCGGCGAAGAACAACCTGCGCACAATCGGGGGGCTCGTTCGATGCACATGGGAGGACGTCTCGTCCACCGGATAACCCCGGAGGACGTGGGCCGCCGGGTCTCCGTACGCACAACCCTCCCCGGGGGCGGGTTCACCGATATCGTCGGGGTCGTGGAGTCCTGGGACGGCGGCGTCATCACCGTGCGCCGGCGCGACGGCTCCGCGGTGGAGGTCGAGGAGTCGGCCGTCGCCGCCAGCCGCGTCGTTCCGCCGGTGCCCCCGCGCCGCCGCGGCGGTCCTCCCCCGAGGACGGCCTGAGCCCCGCTGCGGGCCGGACGGCGCCGGGCGCGGCGTCCACACGTGCCTGAGCACAGGCATTCTTCGCCCCGTGCGGGGTAGGAGACGCACAGTCCCGGAGCGGGTCCCGGCCCGACCCTCCCGGGGACAGACGAACGAGACAACGCGCCCCCCGCGGAACACCGCGCGGACGGGCGCGGGTACGCGGGGAGGTGGTGAGCGCCCGTCATGCGCGAAGCAGTAGCGTCCGCCCTCGCCGAGCTGGCCAGACGGGACGAGCGGGCCGCCGACACGGCACGGGCGGCGCTGGACGCCCTGGCGCCGGACCAGGAGCTCGAGAGGCTCAACCAGCACGCCGTCCAGCGGTTCTGCTGGTTCGAGCTCCCGGTCCGCTTCCAGGACTCCGCCGACGAGCAGCTGTTCGCCGTGCGCTCCCTCGGCAGCCTCTTCTCCCTCCTCCAGCTCTACCGGTACGCGCAGATCTGCTCGGCGCAGGAGACCTCCTCCCTGCTCGCCGTCTACTCCGAGGACCACGCGGCGGGGCTGGCCATGTACGAGCGGCTCATGTGGGAGTCCGGGGTCGAGCCCCCGGACCTCCCCGAGCTCACGTGGGGCACCGCGGTCGGCGACGCGGAGATCCGCGCCCGCGACGAGACCTCGGCCGCCCTGGAGCTGGCCATCTCCCTGGGCGACGTCAGGCCGGGAAAGCGCGGGTGGCGTCCGGCCCAGGAGCAGTTCACGCGCTCCTTCCTGACCCGCCCGGGACGGCGGGGCCTGAGCCACCTGGACCTGGTGCGGGAGGAGCGGGTCCGCGCGTGGCTCAGCTCGTCGGCGCACCCGCACCGGCAGCGGCTGTGGCCGCTCGTCGGGCAGATCATCGCCGGCGCGGACGTGCCGCGCGCGGCGGACCGGTCGATGGCGCCGCTGCAACGGCTGCTGGACCTCGCCGCCGACGGCATCGCCCTCACCCAGATCGGCTACATCTCGCCGGGCGTGGTCCGCCAGATGTGCGCGGACTTCGGTTGGCGGACCACCCCGGAACCCCCGCGCAGCGAGACGGACGCGACCCAGCTGATCGCCCTGCACCAGGCGCTGCGGGGCATGCGCGCCGTGCGCCGCTCGGGGCGCCGGCTCGTCCTGACCCGGCGCGGGCGGCAGCTGCGCGAGGACCCCGAGGCGCTGTGGCGGGCCTCCACCGAGACCCTGTGCCGAACCGGCGGACTGGAGCAGGCGGCGGCGGAGACGCTCCTGGGCATGCTGCTGTCCCGCTCCCCGCAGGGCGGCGGTTCGCACGAGCGCCGGCGCGAGTCGGACGTGGAGGCGGCCGAGAGGACGCTGACCGAGTCGGGCTGGGTGCCGCCGGAGCCGCCGCTCGCGTCGGGCCGGCACGCCGCCTCGCACCGGCGGACCGCCGAGGCCGCCTCGGACCGGGTGCGGGCGCTGGTGATGGCGGTGTGCTGGCTGCTGGAGACCCTCGGCCTGCTCGGCGAGGACGACGGCGCCGGGCACCGGGAGCTGACGGCGCCCGGCCGCGCCTTCGCGGTCGCGTGCCTGCACCAGTCGGCGGTGGCCCCCCGGGCGGTCGTGTAGGCCCCCGCGCCGCCCCGCCCCCCTGTGCCGCACCCGCTGCGCACGGGTCCCGCCCAGGGCCTAATCTGGAGCGCGACCCACCCGCGACCAGCAGGAGCACCATGCCCACGCCCGAACCGCCCCAGAAGGCGGAGACGACCGACGCGCCCGGACCCGACCGGGGCGCGGACGAGGCGCCCGGCGTCGACCCGTGGGACAGGATGCCCGAGGGCGCCCTCAACCGCCCCGACCTGGGCGGGGACGACGACGAACCGGCGTCCTCCGGGGAGGGGGGCACAGGGGCTCCCGGGCCCGGCGGGGACACCGCGGACGCGGAGGACCCCCCCGGGGACGACGGCGCGCCCGCGGAGGGCGCCCCGGCCCCGAGCCGGCTCGACTTCCTGCCCAGCCCGGTGTTCGTCCTGCTGCTGGGGCTCACGGGGTTCGCCGGCTGGCTCTCCTGGCGCGCGGTCGAACTCGACTGGGCCGCCGAGGGCGCGAGCGTCACCCCGCTGATCCCGCCCCTGCTCATCCTGCTCGGGTGGATCGTCTCCTCGGCCGTCCACGAGTTCGCGCACGCGCTCGCGGCCTACCTGGCCGGGGACCGCTCGCTGCGCGGGAGCGCCTACCTGAGGCTCAACCCGTTCGCCTACGAGCAGGCCTTCGCCGGGCTCGTGCTGCCCTCGCTCTACCTGGGCCTGGGGGCCTTCGGCATGACCGGGCCGCCCGCCTACGTCGACTGGGACCGCATCCCGTCGCGCGGCCGACGCGCCGCGGTGGCGCTCGCCGGCCCGCTGGCCAGCCTCCTGCTGTCCGCGGTCCTCGCCGCCGTCGTGACCGTCCTGGTCCCCCCCGGCAACGACACCACCAACTGGGCGATCGCCGCGATGGCGCTGCTGTCCTTCGCGAACCTGACCGCCGCCCTCGTCAACCTGCTGCCCGTCCCGGGCCTGGACGGCTTCGAGGTGCTGGCCGCGGCGGCGCACCGCGCGCCGTGGGTCCCCGCCGCCCGCCGCAACGCCCTGTTCGGCTCCGTGGCCGTGTTCGCCGTCCTGTGGTTCCCCGGGGTCAGGGAGGTCATGGTGAACCTGGTGTACGGCCTGTTCGACCTGGTCCTGCCCAATCCGGTGTTCCCCGGGATCGCCTTCTACGGAGAGCTCCTGCTGCAGTTCTGGGCCTGAGCCCGTACACGGGGAGAGGACCCCGGGGATCGCCCCGGGGTCCTCTCCCCGTGTACGGCCCGACGCCGGGGTCAGTCCCCGTTCGGCGGGTGCGCGCCCGCGGGGGGCCGCTCCTGCGGCCGGGCGCCGCCCTGCGGGGTCGGGGGCAGGAAGATCCCGCTGCGGACCACGGAGATCGCCAGGACCAGCATCGTCCCGAACATGTACGCGTTGTGCATGAGGTGGTTCCTGAGGACGGCGTCACCGCCGGGGAGGTAGCTGACCAGGGCGATCAGCACCGCCAGGAACCCCACCGCGAAGGCCACAGCCCCGGACGGGCCCCGGGTCCCCCACGCGCACAGGCGGCCCGCCCCGTACAGGAGCGCCAGGAAGGCCACCAGCCCCGCCACCGACAGCAGGGTCGCGGGCCGGCCCGCGTCCCAGTAGCGGGTGAGCCAGCCGGCGCCGGTCGTGGACAGCAGGCCCAGGAGGGCGCCGAGCAGCAGCAGGACCGCGAAGGTGGCCGCGGTCAGCAGCGGCGACAGGGACGTCCGGGGCGGTCTCCGCTCTCCGGCCCCGGTGGACTCAGGTGTGCTCACAGCAGACGAGGGTAGACGGTCGCCCGGACCGCCCGGGATCACAGCCCCGAGAACAGGTCCGTCTCGTACTCCCCCGGCCGGACGCGCGGCGCCGGCCCCAGCAGCAGTGTGAAGTACTCGACGGCGTCGATCTCCTGCGCGATGCCGTTCGACAGGGCGAACCGCCCGCCGTCCACGGTGATCTGCGTGGCGTGCGCCCGCATGGCCATCGCCTTCGCCGCCCAGTGCGCCCCCGCGTCGACGCGCGTGGTCACCAGCTCGTCCGGGGTGCCGCGCGCGATGTCGGACACCTGGGCGGGCGGCGTGAACGGGCCCGCCTCCTCGTTGAGCCGCGCGATCGACGCCTCGATCACGGACACCGGCTGGGCGATCGCGTAGAGCTTGCCGACCTGCCAGGGCGTGCCCGCCATGGAGCGCTCACCGGCCCGGGCGCACGCGCGCCGGGTGATCCGGTGCGCCTGGACGTGGTCCGGGTGCCCGTAGCCGCCGTACTCGTCGTAGCTGACCAGTACGTGCGGCCTGACCTCGCGGATGATCTCCGCGAGCATCGTCGCGGCGGCCTCCGGGTCGGCCCCCGCGAACGCCTTCGGGTGGTCGTTGGCGGGACCGCCCGCCATGCCCGAGTCCCTGTAGCGGCCGGCGCCGCCGAGGAACCGGTGGTCGCGCACGCCCAGGGCGACGCAGGCCTTCTCCAGCTCGCCGGTCCGGTGGCTGCCCAGGGTGTCGTCGCGGTCGGCGGCCAGGTGCGCGAGGTCGTCGGGGATGACCTCGCCCTCCTCACCGAGGGTGCAGGTCACCAGGGTGACGCCGGCCCCCTCGGCCGCGTACTTCGCCAGCGTCGCACCCGTGACGATGCTCTCGTCGTCGGGGTGCGCGTGCACCATCATCAGTCGCCTGTCAGTCACATAGCGAACGATACCGGTCGCATCACGACATGGCGTGACCTTCACACACCCGTGTCCGACCGGGGTCCGGAACCCCGCCCGGTGCGACGGGGTGCGGGCGCGGAGCCGGAGCGCGCCTCCTGCGGCGCACGGGGGCGGGGACGCGGCACGCGCGGGGCACCCCCCGGCGGCCTCCGGAGGCCTCCTGAGGCGCGAGAGGGCGGGTGCGGCCCCCGGGACGCCGCCCGGCGCGGACCTCCGCGCGTCGTGGCCGGTGGGGAGGGGACGCGCCCCCGCCCGGGCGCGGCATGGGACACAATCCCCCTATGAGTTTTCCTCGCCAACAGGCCCGTACCCAACGCTTCACGATCGGTGTTCCGCGCGCGTTCCAGATCTCGCCGGACGGACAACGCGTCGCCTTCCTCCGGGGGCGCGACGGAGTAGACACGGGCACGTGCCTGTGGGTGCACGAGACGGAGGCCGGGACCGAGTCGGTGGTCGCCGACCCCAAGGCCCTGGGCGCCGACGACGAGAACCTCCCCCCGGAGGAGCGGGCCCGCCGTGAGCGCCTCCGCGAGAGCGGCGGCGGCATCGTGTCCTACTCGGTGGACGACGCCTTCACCAGGGCGGTCTTCACCCTGTCCGGGCGGCTGTTCTACGTCGACCTGGTCGGCGACGGCGGCGCGCCCCGCGAGCTGCCCGCGGCCACCCCTGTCGTGGACCCGCGGATCAGTCCGGCGGGCGACCGCGTCGCCTACGTCAGCGGTGGGGCCGTGCGCGTCATCGACGTCGCCGCGGCCGAGTCCGACCACGGCGACAGGGTGGTCGCCGAGCCCGACGGCGACCACGTCACCTGGGGTCTGGCCGAGCTGGTCGCCGCCGAGGAGATGGGCCGCTACCGGGGCTTCTGGTGGGCTCCGGACGGTTCCTCGCTGGCCGTCGCCCGCGTGGACGAGTCCGCGGTGAACACCTGGTACGTCTCCGACCCCGGCCGCCCCGGCCAGGAGCCGACGGCGCTGCGCTACCCGCCGGCGGGGGGCGTCAACGCGGACGTGCGCCTGGCCGTGTTCCCGGTCGGTTCGGCGGGGGCGTACCGGCGGGACGGCCGCCCCTCCCCCACCTGGGTGGAGTGGGACCGGGAGGCCTTCCCCTACCTGTCGACCGTCGGTTGGACCACCGGCCCCGACGGCACCCCCACCGTCGTCCTCACCGCGCAGGACCGCGGCCAGCGCTCGCTCACCCTCCTCAGCGCCGACCCGGCCACCGGCCTGGTCGCCGAGGTGCGCACCGACACCGACGGCGTGTGGGTCGAGCTGATGCCGGGCGTGCCCGCCCACACCGCCTCCGGGGACCTGGTGTGGATCGCCCGCGGGCCCGAGGGGCCCGACGGGCCCGGTGAGCGGCGCGTGTACGTCGGCGGCACGCCCGTCAGCCCCGCCGACGTGTACGTGCGCGGGGTCGTCGACGTGGACGGCGACCGCGTCCTCTACACGGGCTCGCCCGCTGGGAGCCCCGGCGACGTGTCCCTGTGGCTGGTGGACCTGGCCACCGGCCTGTCGGCGCCGGTGGAGGTCCCCGGGCACGGCTGCTCCCGGTCCGCCGACTCGGGGGCCCACAGCGGCCTGCGCTCCGGGAGGCTGCGCGGCGGCACCCTCGTCGTCCAGCACCGGTCGATGGACTTCGCCGGGGTGCGCACCGTGGTCGTGCGCAACGCCGACACCGAGACGCGGCGGGCGTACTCCGAGATCCCCAGCCTCGCGGAGGCGCCGGAGCTCCCCGAGCCGAGGGTGGAGTTCTGGCGCGCCGGCGAGCGGCGGATCCCGACCGCGCTCGTCCTGCCGTCCTGGTACCGCGAGGACCTCCGTCCGCTCCCCGTGCTGATGGCCCCCTACGGGGGACCGCACGCCCAGCGGGTCCTCAACGCGCGCGGGGCCTACCTGACCGCCCAGTGGTACGCGGAGCAGGGCTTCGCGGTGCTCATCGCGGACGGCCGCGGCACCCCGGGGATCGGGGTGGAGTGGGAGCAGAGCATCCACCTCGACCTGGCGGCGCCGGTGCTGGACGACCAGGTGGCGGCCCTGCGGGACGCGGCGGCCCGCTTCCCCTTCCTGGACACCGCGCGCGTGGGCATCCACGGCTGGTCGTTCGGCGGGTTCCTCGCCGCGCTCGCGGTGCTGCGCCGCCCGGACGTGTTCCACGCGGCGGTGGCGGGCGCGCCGGTGATCGACTGGGAGCTGTACGACACCCACTACACCGAGCGCTACCTGGGCACCCCGCAGGAGCGCCCGGAGGCGTACGTGCGCAGCTCGCTCCTGGAGGAGGCGGCCAAGCTGGAGCGCCCGCTGATGATGATCCACGGCCTGGCGGACGACAACGTGGCGTTCGCGCACACCCAGAGGATGTCGTCGGCCCTGATGGCGGCGGGCCGCCCGCACACGGTGCTGCCGCTGTCGGGGGTGACGCACTCCCCGTCCGACCCGACCGTCGCGGAGAACCTGATGCTGCTCCAGGTGGAGTTCCTCAAGGAGAACCTCCGGGGCGAGTAGCGGACGCCCCGGGCCCCGGCGATACGCGTGCCGGGGCCCGGGCGCGCACGGTGCGGGCCGGACCCGGCGTCAGTACTGGGGCTCCACCGCCTCCGCCTGGGACGCGGCGATCTCGTCCTCGCCGGGGACCCTGATCTCCACCGGCTCGTTGAACGAGACATACGTGACCGTGGTCGTCGTGGGCACCGGGTCCCACCCCGGGTCCTCCCACTCGTAGTACTTCTGGAAGACCAGCGGGTACCCGTCCCCGTCCAGCCAGACCTCGAAGGTGTGGTCGTGCTCCCCGTAGCTCGTGTCGTCGTACGTGTCCACGAGCTCCCTGGTGTAGGACCCGCTGTAGTGGTGTCCCGTCCGACCGACCAGCCCGCTCAGGTCCGCCACGTCCTCCGTGGTGTCGTCCTCGCCGACCGGGAGCGCGCGCTCGCCCAGGTACTCCACCTCGGCGCCGGACTCCGCGATCCACGCGAGGTCCTCCACCAGCGCACCCCGGTCGGGGTCGATCCCGAGGCCCTCGCCGCCCCGGAAGTAGCCCCGGTCCGGGAAGCCCTGGGTCTCCGTGTCGTAGAGGGTGTACCGGTGGACGGTGTCGTCCGGCCCCTCTCCGACCACCAGGAGCTCGTTGAGGGCCGGGCCTCCCCAGGAGGTGCGCTGGTACAGGGGCCGGGGGTCCTCCGTGTACCTGAACCGCGTGGGGTATCCGCCCGGCTGGTTCGTGACCGTGCTCGAGTACGCGTCGAAGCTGGACGCCCCCAGCGCCAGGTCGACGGCCCTGGCGACGCTCCCCGGGCCGTCCTCCACGGAGATCCCCGTGTCGGCGGTCGGGGCGGAGCCCTCCTGGCCGGGAGGCGTCCCGCCCGCCGTCCCGCCGTCGTCCCGGGCATCGGGGCGCGCGAACATCCACACCGCCAGGAGCGCCGGGACCAGCAGTGCCGCCCCGACCGCGGTGAGCGCCCTCCCCGTGCGGAAGCGCCGTACCCGACGCGTCCCGGGCGCGTCCACGCCCCTCCACTCGGTGGCGATCAGGTCGGGCACGACCAGGGTCGGCAGTTCCCGTCCGGCCGGTCGGACCCTGGTGGCGCTCCACCCCCCGGTGAGCTCGGCGAGCGCCTGTGCCGCGGTCGGACGCCGGCCCGGGTCCTTGTCCATCGCCCGCCGCACGAGGTCCAGCAGTTCGGGCGCGACCCCGTCCAGGTCGGGCTCCTCCTGGCGGGTGCGGTGGATCAGGGCCTCCTGGTTCCCGGTCCCGAACGGGTTCCGGCCGGTGGCGGCGAAGGCGACCATCCCGCCCCAGGCGAACATGTCGGAGCGCTCCGAGGCGTCCTCGCCCGCGTACTGCTCGGGAGCGATCCACCCCGGTGTGCCGACCAGGCCGCCGGTCCGGGTCAGCGCGGTCGCGTCGACCGCCCGCGCGATGCCGAAGTCCAGCACCTTGGGCCCGTCCGGCGACAGGATCACGTTGCCCGGCTTCAGGTCCCGGTGCACCACGCCCGCCGCGTGGATCGCCGCGAGCGCCTCCGCCAGCCCCACCGCGAGCGCCAGCAGGAGGCCGCCGTCCAAAGCCCCCCGCTCCCGCACGTGCTGCCGCAGCGTGCGCCCCGGCACGTACTCCGTGGCCATCCACGGGGTCGGCGACCGGACGTCCGCGCCGTAGAAGGCCGCCGTGCACGTCGCCCGCACCCGGGACACGAGGTCCACCTCGCGGGCGAACCGGGCGAGGAACACCGGATCGACCGCGAACTGCGGGTGGATCACCTTGACGGCCGCGCAGCCCCCGGCCGGGTCGACGCCCGCGTAGACGGCGCCCATGCCCCCCGTGCCGACGCGTCCGACGACGCGGTAGGAACCGATGGTCTCCGGATCCCCCTTGGCGGGCGGATCGACGCCGTGGGGGAGGCGGTTCCGGTCGAACTCGGGGGGTTGGGCAGCGGTCACCCCGTGTCCTCCGCCTCCGTGCTTCATCCGAGGTCCTCCGCTTCTCCCGTGAAGGCGCAGCTGTGCGCGGCGGCGTCGTCCGGGGGCTCGTGCGCGGCGAGCGTGACGGACTCGGGCAGCCCGGGCACCTCGGGCGTCACCGCCTCGTAGCAGACCCCGCCCGGCTGCCCCCAGGAGACCGGGTCCCCGTCGTCCACGGCCCCGTCCGGCAGGTAGTAGACGACCCCCCTCCGGTCGCCGCCGAGGAAGGTCACCGTGAACTCGGCCTCGGGGTCCTCGGGGGAGACCTCCGCGAGCACGCCCGCGGTGCTCGGAAACGCCAGTTCCGGCCCCTCCCCGACCGCCCCGGCCTCCTCGGTGTGCACGAAGTCCTTGTTGTCGATCCGCAGGCTGCCGAACGCGGGGAGGTACTCGACGCCGACCGTGAACTCGAACCCGGCCGTCTCCGAGCCGACGTACCGGGCATCGGTGAAGGTGACGCGCAGCTGGTCCAGCCCCTCCCCCGGCTCGCCCGGCGCGGGCTCCAGCCTCCGGACGACCCCCGGGCCCGCGTGGGGCGCCACCGTCATCCGCCCGTTCTCGTACAGGTCGCGGTACTCCTCCGGCAGGTCCTCGGCGCCGGCGGCCGCACCGGACCCGGCGGTCCGGACGCCCTCCCCGCCGCCGGTGGGGGGCTCCCCCTCCGGTCCCCCGGAGGACGCCAGGACGCCGGCCCCCGCACCGGCCAGGAGGACGAGGACGGTCGCGGCCGCGCCGATCACCGCCGGGCGGCGCCCGCGCAACGGCCAGGGCCGGGCGGGAGGGGCGTGGCGGCTCCACTCGTCGATCCCGGGCTCCGGTGCCCGGACCCCGGTCCACGCCCGGCGCGCGGCGTCCGCGGCGTCGGACCGGCCGCGCGCCCCGCCCGGCGTCCGCTCCGGGGCGGGCAGGAGCGCCACGGCCTCCCGGGCCGCCCCGGCCGCCCCCGGCCGGCGCGCGGGATCCTTGTCGAGGGCGCGTGCCAGGAGCTCCCGGAGCCCGGCGGGGACACCGCCGAGCTCCGGGGGGTCGTGGAGGATCCGGGAGGCCGTGGTGTCCGTCCCCCCGGCTCCGAAGGGGTGGCGGCCGGTGGCGGCGAAGGCGACGAGCGCGCCCCAGGCGAACATGTCGGAGCGGTCGGTGGCGTCCTCGCCCGCGTACTGCTCGGGGGCGATCCAGCCGGGGGTGCCGACCAGGCCGCCGGTCCGGGTCAGCGCGGTCTCCTCGGCCGCCCGCGCGATGCCGAAGTCCAGCACCTTGGGCCCGTCGGAGGACAGGATGACGTTGCCCGGCTTGAGGTCCCGGTGCACCACGCCCACCGCGTGGATCGCCGCGAGTGCCTCCGCGAGATCCGCCGCGAACACCGTGAGGGTGGGCCCGGTGAGCGGGCCGCAGCGCCCGACGTGCTCGTGGAGGACGGGGCCCGCGACGTACTCGGTGGCCAGCCAGGGCACCTCCGCGCCGGTGTCGGTGCCCAGGAAGCGCGGCACTCCGGCGGACCTGACCCGGCGGACCAGCGCGACCTCGCGGGCGAACCGGGCACGGAACTCGGCGTCGGCCGCGAAGGGCCGGTGGACGCGCTTGACCGCGGCGGGGCGGTCGTGGTCGTCCAGTGCGGCGTACACCGTGCCCATGCCGCCCGAGCCGATCCGGCCGACCACGCGGTAGGGGCCCACCCGGCGGGGTTCGCCGGCGGTGAGGGGGTGCACCCCGGCGGGGAGGCCGGGGGGCGGCGCGGGGTCCGCGGGGAGCGGTGAAGGGGGCATTCCACGGCCGATCTGTGACTCGGTGGGGGTGTGTCCGGGACGGTCCGGGGTCGGCCCCGGGGCCGTCCCCTCCTATGTCGATGCCCCGTGGGCCGGGCGGGTTCGCCCTTCTCCGCCCGCCCGGCGCACGGGCCGGCTCCGCGGGCGCCGCGGCCCCGCCCGGCGGGCCGGGGGCGGGTCCCGATCGTACTGACCGGAAGGGTTGGCGGCCCCCTCCCGGTGCTCTTGCCCCTGGGGCGAGGTTCGGCTCCGGGTACGGGACCACCCAGGTCAGGGGCCCTCACACCCCACCGGCAACGGTTCCGGCCGGCCCGTTAGCCTGCTGGCATGCGTTCGTATGCGGCGCCGCTCGCCTTCGCGGCCGACCTGGTCTGTGTGCTCGTCTTCGTCGTGATCGGCAGGGTCGACCACGAGTCCGGGACCGCCCTCGCGGGGATCTGGGGCACGGCCTGGCCGTTCCTGGCCGGAACGGTCCTGGGGTGGGCGGTCACCCTGGGCTGGAGGGCCCCCGACCGGATCTGGCCGGTCGGCCTGTTCGTGTGGGCCGTGACGGTGGCGGGCGGGATGGTGCTGCGCCTGCTGACCGGCGAGGGCGCGCCGTTCAGCTTCGTCGTCGTCACGTCCCTGTTCCTGGCCGCGGCCATGCTCGGCTGGCGCGCGGCGGCCCTCCTCGTCGCACGGAGCCGGCAGAGCGGCCCGCGGAGCGGCGGCTGAGGGCCTGATCCGGCCACAGACCCGGTGATCGCCCCGAGAGCGGCCGGCGGAGCGGCGGCCGAGGGGACGGCGGCGCCCCGCCGAGGAGGCGCCGGGGGTTCGTAAGCTGGAACGGATGAACGAGCATCCCGCACCCCAGGCCACCCTCCCCTCCTCGGTCGCGTCCGACGCGCCCGACGGCAACGGCGAGGACGAGGCACGCGAGGTCGGTGTGGGCCCCTGGTCCGGACCGTGGCCCGAGGGCGACCACTACGACCCCGACCTCCTGGCCGGGGGCGACCGCCGCAACGTCGTGGACCGCTACCGGTACTGGCGGCGCGAGGCGATCGTCGCGGACCTCGACACCGTCCGCCACCCCTTCCACGTCGCCGTGGAGAACTGGTCGCACGACTTCAACATCGGCTCGGTCGTACGCACCGCCAACGCGTTCGGGTGCGCGGCGGTCCACATCGTCGGCCGCCGCAGGTGGAACAAGCGGGGGGCGATGGTCACCGACCGCTACCAGCACGTCCACCACCACCCCGACACGGACGCCCTGGTGGCGTGGGCCGAGGAGCGCGGGCTCCCCCTGATCGGGATCGACAACCTGCCGGGCGCCGTGCCGCTGGAGACCTACCCGCTGCCGAGGGACGCCGTCCTGGTGTTCGGGCAGGAGGGTCCGGGGCTGTCCGAGGAGGTGCGGAAGGTGTGCCGGGCGGTGCTGTCGATCGCCCAGTTCGGTTCGACGCGGTCGATCAACGCCGGCGCGGCGGCCGCGATCGCGATGCACGCCTGGGTGCGGGCCCACGTCTTCGACCAGCCGGTGTCCGGACAGGCCTGCGCCACACCCGCCGAGGCGCTGCCGTGATGGTTCCGTGATCTACCATGTGCGTGAGGCCGCCCCCTACCAGAGAGCAGTGCGCATGAGCCCGACCGTCACCTCCGCAGCCCGCCCCGCCACCATGGACGACGTCGCCGGCATCGCCCGGGTCCTGAGCAGATCCGCCCACGAGGACCCGTTCTTCCGCTGGCTGTTCCCCGACGACGAACTCCGCATCGCCAAGACGCGGCGCTTCTTCGCCCTGACCGCCGGGTTCGGCTACGTCCCCGCCGGCGGCACCCGGGTCGCCGAGACCCGGGACGACCCGGAGTCCGCGCCGGTGGTGCGGGGCGCGGCCCTGTGGGCGCCGCCCGAGGCCAACCCCGAGGGGCAGCTGGTCTCGCTGCGCACCTGGCCCCACTGGGGCCCGCTGATCGGCCGGGCGCGCCTCACCGCGTTCGTGCGGGTGTTCGCGGAGTGGAAGCTGGCCGCTCCCCAGGAACCCCACCTGTACCTGGCCACCCTGGGCGTGGATCCCGTGGTGTCCGGCACCGGTGTGGCGGGCGGCCTCCTCTCCGACGGCCTGGACCGGGCGGACTCCGAGGGGATCCCCGTGTTCACCCAGACCCTCGACGACAAGACCGTCGGCTTCTACGAGCGGTTCGGCTTCCGCGTGTCCCGCGAGGTGGAGAGTCAGGACGCGGGCACCCACTACTACCTGATCCGCGACCCCTCCTGAGCCTCCGCGGGGCCGGAGGGGACCGTGCGCGGGGCCCGCGGGGCGGTCGGGGACTTCCTCGGAAAACGCCGCACCCGGAATGTTCGCGGGATCTACCATGAGCGTTGACCGGAGTCCCGTGAGAGGGAAGAGGCACCCCCGTGAGCCCCACGGCAGCCGCGGCGCGGACCCTTCGCACCGCGAACATGAACGACGTCCCCGCCGTGACCCGGCTCCTGGGGCGCGCCTTCCACGAGGACCCGTTCTTCCGCTGGTTCTTCCCGACCGAGGAGCGGCGCATGGCGCGGACCGCACGGGCCTGCGCGCTCCTGGCCGGGTTCGGCTACGTCCCGAGCGGCTACACCACGGTGGCCGAGTGCCGCGAGGACTCCGTGCGCGGCCCGGTGGTGCGGGGCGCGGCCCTGTGGGCGCCGCCCGGCGCGGCCCCCGAGGGGTTCGCGGTGACGCTGCGGTCGCTGCCGCACTGGTCCCGGCTGGTCGGCCTCTCCCGGATCCCCGAGATCGCGCGGTACACGGGTGAACTGCGCGCGGACGTCCCCGAGGAGCCGCACTGGTACCTGGCCCTGCTGGGCGCCGACCCCGGGGCCCGCGGGACGGGCGTGGGCTCGCAGCTGCTGCGCGCCGGCCTGGCGAGGGCCGACGCGGACGGCGTCCCCGTCCACCTGGACACGACGAACCCCGCGAACCTCGGCTACTACGAGCGGTACGGATTCCAGGTGGTGCGGGTGCTCAGCGACCCGCGGGCCCCCTCGGCGTACTGCATGGTCCGCCCACCCGCGGCCTGACGGGGGCGCCGGCGCCCCCTCTCCTCCCTCCGGGGCTGACAGGATGGCCGGGTGAACATCAGAGGCGTCTCGTACCACACCGACCACCTTCCGGCCGGTCTGGCCGAGCGCGACATGCGCACCGTCCGGGAGGACCTGCGCTGCACGGCCGTGATGCTGATCGGCGACGACGTCGGACAGCTGGAATCGGCGGCCGGGGCCGCCCTGGCCGCCGGCCTCGACGTGTGGGTGCGCCCCCGGCACGACGGCCGCACGCCCGCCGAACTGGTCGCCCACCTCGCCGCCGTGGCGGACATGGCCGAGGGGCTGCGCGCCGCCCGGCCGGGCCGGGTCACCCTGATGGTCGGCACCGAGTTCTCGCTGACCGTCCGCGGGCTGCTCCCCGGCCCCGGCGAGTTCTCCCGGCTCCAGATCATCAGGCGCCCCCGACTGCTCAGGCTGTTCTCCCGCCGCGTGAACCGCAGGCTCCACACCCTGCTCGCGACCACCGCCGCGGTGGCGCGCGAGCGCTTCCACGGCCCCCTCACCTACGGCGCCGCGGGGTGGGAGCGGGTGGACTGGTCGGTGTTCGACGTCGCCGGGACGAACCTGTACCGGGCGGGCACCGACGACGCCGCCTACGCGGAGGTCCTCGACGCCCGCGTGCACGAGGCCGGGCGCCCGTTCGTCGTCACCGAGTTCGGGTGCGGCGCGTACGAGGGCGCCGGCCTCCGGGGCGCGGGCTCGTTCTTCGCCGTGAACTGGTTCGCCGACCCGCCGCGCCTGCGCCGGGGCACGGTGCGCGACGAGGGCGTCCAGGCGCGCTACCTCACCGAACTGCTCGACCTGTACGAGGACCGGGGCGTGGAGGGGGCCTTCGTGTTCACCTTCGCCATGCCCGGGTTCCCGCACAGCGAGGACCCGGAGTACGACCTGGACATGGCGGGGTTCGGCCTCGTGCGGGCCCCCGCCGACGACCCGGCGGCATGGACGCCGAAGGAGGCCTTCCACGCGGTGGCACGCCACCACCGCGCCCAGGAGTCCGGGGCCCGGTAGTACCGCTCGTCGGTACCACTCCTGGGTACCGTGTTCGTATGAACATGAATCTGCGCCTCCCGGAGGACGTGCACGCCCGCATCAAGGAGGCGGCCGAGGAGGACGGCACCAGTGTGAACTCCGAGGTCGTGCTCGCCGTGAGGGAGTACCTCGCGCGCCGCCAGACCGAGAGGGTGCGCCGGTACGCCCTGGACATCGCCCAGGAGGACGCCGAACTCCTGGCGAGGCTGGCCGAGTGACGCACTACCTCACGAGGGCCGACGTCACCGTGATCATCCAGGCGGTCCTGCCCGCCACCGCGGCCATGAGGGACGTCGGCCTGCTCCAGGCCGCCCTGCTGCGTCCGCAGACGACCGTGTTCGGGGAAGACGCGTACCCGGCCCTGTGGCAGAAGGCCGCCGCCCTCATGCAGTCGGTGCTCATCGGGCACCCGCTGTCCGACGGCAACAAGAGGCTCGCCTGGACCAGTGCCAGGGCGTTCCTCCGGCTCAACGGAGAGGGCTTCGGCCCGGTCGACCAGGATGCGTCCTACGACCTGGTGATCGCCGTCACCACGGGAGAGCTGGTGGACGTTCCGGAGATCGCGGAGCGGCTGAGGAAGCTCCTGGTCCCCCGGCGGTGACCCGTGCACGGGAACGGGGCCGCACCCCCGGGAGGGGTGCGGCCCCGTGGGACCGGACCGGGGTGTGCCCCCGGCAGGGGTCGTGCCTAGCCGATGCCCTTGCTGAGCGAGCCCAGCAGGTCGCGGTTGAGCTGCGAGATGGTGTCCAGCGGGATGCCCTTCGGGCAGACCGCGGCGCACTCACCGATGTTGGTGCAGCCGCCGAAGTCCTCCTCGTCCTGCTGGTTGATCATCTTCACCACGCGCGACGCCCGCTCCGGCTGCCCCTGCGGGAGCATGCCGAGGTGGGTGACCTTCGCCGCGGTGAACAGCATGCTGGACGCGTTCGGGCACGCCGCCACGCAGGCGCCGCAGCCGATGCAGGTCGCGGCGTCGAAGGCGCGGTCCGCGTCCGGCTTCGGGATCGGGTTGGCGTGGGCGTCCGGCGCGGTACCCGTCGGGGCGCTGATGAAGCCGCCCGCCTGGATGATGCGGTCGAACGCGCCCCGGTCGACGACCAGGTCCTTCACGACCGGGAACGCCGTGGCCCGCCACGGCTCGACCGTGATGGTGTCGCCGTCCTTGAAGCTGCGCATGTGCAGCTGGCAGGTGGTGGTGCGCTCGGGACCGTGGGCCTCGCCGTCGATCACGACGCCGCAGGCGCCGCAGATGCCCTCGCGGCAGTCGTGGTCGAACGCGACCGGGTCCTCGTTCTCCAGCGTGAGCTTCTCGTTGAGGACGTCGAGCATCTCCAGGAAGGACATGTCCGGCGAGACGTCGGTGAGCTTGTAGGTGACCATGCGACCCTCGTCGTCACGGCCCTTCTGTCGCCACACGCGCAGGGTGATGTTCACTTGTAGCTCCGCTGCTTCATCTCGACGTACTCGTACTCCAGGTTTTCCTTGTGGAGTACGGGCTTGCTGTCCACGCCACCGAACTCCCAGGCCGCGACGTAGGCGAACTCGTCGTCGTGACGCAGGGCCTCCCCGTCCTCGGTCTGGCTCTCGGCGCGGAAGTGGCCGCCGCAGGACTCGCGCCGGTGCAGGGCGTCGATGCACATGAGCTCGCCCAGCTCCAGGAAGTCCGCCACGCGGTTGGCCTTCTCCAGAGCCTGGTTGAACTCCTCGTTGGTGCCGAGCACCTTGACGTCGCGCCAGAACTCGGCGCGCAGCTCGCGGATGAGCTCGATGGCCTTGCGCAGGCCCTCCTCGTTGCGCTCCATGCCGCAGTAGTCCCACATGATGTGGCCGAGCTCCTTGTGGAAGGAGTCGACGGTGCGGGAGCCGTTGACGGAGAGCAGCTTGTCGATCCGCGCGGTGACGTCCGCCTTGGCCGCCACGGCCTCGGGGTGGGTCTCGTCGATCGGCTCGAAGGGGCCGGCCGCGAGGTAGTCGTTGATGGTGTTCGGCAGGACGAAGTAGCCGTCCGCCAGCCCCTGCATCAGCGCGCTCGCGCCCAGGCGGTTCGCGCCGTGGTCGGAGAAGTTGGCCTCACCCGTCACGAACAGGCCCGGGATGGTGCTCTGGAGGTCGTAGTCGACCCACAGCCCGCCCATGGTGTAGTGGACGGCCGGGTAGATGCGCATCGGGACCTCGTACGGGTTCTCCCCGGTGATGCGCTGGTACATGTCGAAGAGGTTGCCGTACTTGGCCTCGACCGCGTCGCGGCCCAGTCGCTCGATGGCGTCCGCGAAGTCCAGGTACACGCCCAGCCCGCCGGGGCCGACGCCGCGGCCCTCGTCGCAGACGTTCTTGGCGGCGCGCGAGGCGATGTCGCGGGGCACCAGGTTGCCGAAGGCCGGGTAGATGCGCTCCAGGTAGTAGTCGCGCTCGTCCTCGGGGATCTGGCGCGGGTCCCGGTCGTCACCGCCCACCTTGGGCACCCAGATGCGGCCGTCGTTGCGCAGCGACTCGCTCATCAGGGTCAGCTTGGACTGGTAGTCGCCGCTGACCGGGATGCAGGTCGGGTGGATCTGCGTGTAGCAGGGGTTCGCGAAGTGCGCACCCTTGCGGTGGGCCCGCCACGCGGCGGTGACGTTGGAGCCCATGGCGTTGGTCGACAGGAAGAAGACGTTGCCGTAGCCGCCGGTGGCCAGGACCACCGCGTCGGCGAAGTGCGTCTCGATCTCGCCGGTGACCATGTCGCGGGCGATGATGCCGCGCGCCTTGCCGTCCACGACGATGACTTCCAGCATCTCGTGGCGGGTGTTCATCTTGACGGTGCCGGCCGCGATCTGGCGCTCCTGGGCCTGGTAGGCGCCGATGAGGAGCTGCTGGCCCGTCTGGCCGCGCGCGTAGAAGGTACGGGACACCTGCACGCCGCCGAAGGAGCGGTTGTCCAGGAGGCCGCCGTACTCGCGGGCGAAGGGAACGCCCTGGGCCACGCACTGGTCGATGATCTCGACGCTGGTCTGGGCCAGGCGGTAGACGTTCGACTCGCGGGAGCGGAAGTCACCGCCCTTGACGGTGTCGTAGAACAGCCGGTAGATGCTGTCGCCGTCGTTGCGGTAGTTCTTCGCGGCGTTGATGCCGCCCTGCGCGGCGATGGAGTGCGCGCGCCGGGGGCTGTCCTGGTAGCAGAACGAGGTGACCTTGTAGCCCGCCTCGCCCAGGGTCGCCGCCGCGGAGGCGCCGGCGAGGCCGGTGCCGACGATGATCACGGAGAGCTTGCGCCGGTTCGCGGGGTTGACCAGCTTGGCGCCGAAGCGGCGCTTGTCCCAGCGCTCGTTGATCGGGCCTTCGGGGGCCTTCTCGTCCCGGATCGGGGCGCCCTCGATGTACAGGTCGTTCTCAGACAATTAACTCACCAGTCCAAAGGTGACCGCCAGGGGCGGGAGCAGGAAGCCGACGGTCACGACCACGGCGATCGCCATGGCGACCGTGTTGATCTTGCCCTGGCGGCTGGCCTTGTTGAAGCCGAGCGTGGCCATCCCGCTCCACACACCGTGACGCAGGTGGAAACCGACCGCGATCACGGAGGCGAGGTAGAACAGCGTCACGTACCAGAACTCGGGCTGGAATCCGCCCACGAGCCGCTCGTACGGGCTGTCCGACTTGCCGCCGGGAGCGATGACGTTCACCGTCAGGTGCAGGATGTGGAAGATCACGAAGAGCGCGATGAGGATGCCGCCGTAGCGCATGGTGTACGAGGCGTAGGTGCGCTGCACCCGCTTCTTCACCTGGTAGCGGTCGGTGCGGGCCTTGCGCGCGCGCAGCGTGAGGACCACCGCGGAGTAGATGTGGATGAGGACGCTCGCCAGCAGAACGATGCGCGCGATCCACAGGAAGCCGCTCTCGGGCAGGAGCGGATAGCCGAGCTCACGGAGGCCGTGCGCGTAGCCGTCGAAGGCCTCCTGGCCCGAGAAGACTTTCAGGTTGCCGTACATGTGCGCGATCAGGTACAGCACAAGGATCACGCCGGTGACCGCCATCGCGGACTTGAGCGCCACCGTGGACCTGTAGGCCGTAGATCGCTTCTTGGTCAAGGTACTGTTCGCCACAGCCTGCCACTTTAATTTCGGGTTAACTCGGACGTCCAAGTCATCGGGACCCTGGTCTCCATAGCCTTAGGCTATGGAGCATGCAGTTCCAGCAGCTGGCTTACTTCGTCGCCGTGGCCCGCACCCGCCATTTCACCCGCGCAGCCGAGCTTTCACGCGTCGCCCAGCCGAGCTTGAGCAAACAGATCCGCAGCCTTGAGCGGGAGTTGGGCGCGCCGTTATTCAGTCGTGCCCGGGGAAACATCACACTCACCCCGGCGGGCGAGGCGCTGCTCCCGCTGGCCCAGCGCATGCTCACCGACCTGGAGACGGCCCGTCGGGAGGTGGCCGAACTGGCCGGGGTGCGTCGCGGGCGGGTGCGCCTCGGGGCGACCCCCTCGCTGTGCGCGGGACTGCTGGCCGATGTTCTCGCCCACTTCCATACCCGCTTCCCCGGGATCGAACTCCAGGTGGAGGAGAGCGGTTCGCGCGACCTCATCCGGGACCTGGGACGGGGGGAGCTGGACCTGGCGCTGATCATCCTCCCCCTCCAGAGCAGCGACCCCGACTTCTCGACCACGCCGATCCTGAGGGAGAACCTGGTCGTGGTGAGCCCGATGTCGCAGCCCTCCCCCAACGGGAGGGCGTCGATCCGGATCACCGAGCTCCGGGAGCGGGCGCTGGTGATGTTCCGGCGCGGGTACGACGTGCGCGAGGCCACGCTGCGCGCCTGCCGGGCCGCCGGCTTCGAGCCCGACCTGGCGGTGGAGGGCGGGGAGATGGACGCCGTGCTGCGCTTCGTGGAGGCGGGGCTGGGTCTGGCCGTCGTGCCGAGCATGGTGCTCAAGAACCGGCCGGGCCTGCGCGGGACGCCGCTGGCCCGGCCCCGCCTGCTCCGGACCGTGGCCCTGGCGCGGCGCAAGGACGTGGAGCCCTCGCACTCGGCGGACGCCTTCCGCCGACACCTCAACGAGTACCTGCTGGGGATGTCGAAGGAGGACCTGGGCCCGGATCTGGAGGTGCTGATCTCGGACGCGAGCGCGGGCGGACCCGAGGAAGACAGGTTCTCCGGTAGGAATACCGGAGAAATACCCTGAGCCACCCGAAAACCCCAGAGGGCAATCCCACCCCCTATCGCCACTCTTTTGTCAAAAACAACGAACATGACACTCGGGATGTTCGTCTGCTTTTAATGACGAAAGGCCACAAATGAATGACTAAAAGTGGCCTATTTCACACTCGCCTCCCAGGGGTTTCTCCACAGCCGGGACGTGACCGTGATCACAACGTCCTAACGTTGCGTTGCAGACCGGTCCTACAGCTTCTCCCGCAGCCGTGCAGCACTCACGGAGAGCGGTCACCGCCCGGGCCCGGGGTCCCGCACCCCGGTCGGCGCCCGGCCGGCGCCCTCTCCACAGGAGGTGGAGACCTCGGTGACCCCCGACGACAGCGCGCGCACCGGAGCCGTCCGGGCGCGCATCCCCCGACGAACCCTGCGGACCGACCGATGGTGGCTCGGTCCGGTCCTCACGACCGCCGGCCTGGCCGCCTTCGTGGTCTACGCCACCTTCCGGGTGTTCCAGCAGGACCACTACTGGGTGGCGGAGCACCACTACCTGACCCCGTTCTACTCGCCGTGCCTGGCACAGCAGTGCGCGCCCGAGGCCGCGCTGTTCGGACGGCTCCCCGTCGAGTTCCCCCCGCTCGTCCCCTACGCCCTGCTCAGCCTGCCCTTCTTGCTGCTGTTCCGGGTGACCTGCTACTACTACCGCAAGGCCTACTACCGCTCGATCTGGCAGGCGCCCACCGCGTGCGCCGTACGCGAGCCGCACAGCCGGTACACCGGTGAGACCCGGCCGCTGATGCTCCCCCAGAACGGCCACCGCTACTTCTTCTACGTCGCCCTCGCCATCACCCTGGTCAACACGTGGGACACCGCGGTCGCCTTCTTCCACGGGACCGACGGCGGCTTCGGCATCGGCCTCGGCAACCTCGTCATGGTCGTCAACGTGCTGATGCTCTGGGGCTACACGCTCAGCTGCCACTCCTGCCGCCACATCATGGGCGGGCGCCTGCGCAGCTTCGGCAGGCACCCCGTCCGCTACTGGATGTGGAGCCGCGTCTCGACCCTCAACGACCGGCACATGTACTTCGGCTGGTTCAGCATCGCGTCCCTGATGGCCACCGACGCCTACGTCGCCCTGATGGCCAGCGGCACCATCACCGACCTGCGGATCCTCAACTGAGCCCCGGGGAGGGCCGTCCCCTGGAAAGGCACACCCACATGCCCCCCACAGCAGACACCGGCATCACCCGGTACACCTACGACGTCGTGGTGATCGGTGCGGGCGGAGCCGGGCTCCGCGCGGCGATCGCCGCCCGCGAGCAGGGCAAGCGCACCGCGGTCATCTCCAAGTCGCTGTTCGGCAAGGCCCACACGGTGATGGCCGAGGGCGGGGCCGCCGCCGCGCTGGGCAACGCCAACCCCTCCGACGCGTGGCCCGTACACTTCCGCGACACCATCCGCGGCGGCAAGTTCCTCAACGACCCGAGGATGGCCGAACTCCACGCCCGCGAGGCCCCGGAGCGCATCCTCGAACTGGAGCACTGGGGCGCGCTGTTCGACCGCACCGCGGACGGGAGGATCAGCCAGCGCAACTTCGGCGGCCACGAGTACCCGCGGCTGGCGCACGTGGGCGACCGCACCGGGCTGGAGATGATCCGGACCCTCCAGCAGCGGATCGTCGCCCTCCAGCAGGCCGACGCCGCCGAGCTGGGCGACCCCGAGGCCCGGCTGCGGGTGTTCGCCGAGACCGCGGTCACCGAGCTCGTCACCGACGGCGGGAGGATCGCGGGCGCGTTCGGCTACCGGCGCGCGGACGGCGGGTTCGTGGTCTTCGAGGCCCCCGCGGTCGTCCTCGCCACCGGCGGCATCGGCAAGGCGTTCCGGACCACGTCGAACTCCTGGGAGTACACCGGGGACGGGCACGCCCTGGCCCTGCGGGCGGGGGCCTCGCTCATCAACATGGAGTTCGTCCAGTTCCACCCCACCGGCATGGTCTGGCCGCCCTCGGTCAAGGGCATCCTCGTCACGGAGTCGGTGCGCGGCGACGGCGGCGTGCTGCGCAACTCCGAGGGCAGGCGCTTCATGTTCGACTACGTGCCGGACGTGTTCCGCTCCCAGTACGCCGAGACGGAGTCGGAGGCGGACGGCTGGTACGACGACCCGGCGAACCACCGCAGGCCCCCCGAGCTTCTGCCCCGCGACGAGGTGGCGCGGGCCATCAACAACGAGGTCAAGGAGGGGCGCGGCTCCCCGCACGGCGGCGTGTTCCTCGACGTGTCCACGCGGCTCCCTGCCGAGGAGATCCGCAGGCGCCTGCCGTCCATGCACCACCAGTTCAAGGAGCTGGCGGACGTGGACATCACCGCCGAGCCCATGGAGGTGGGCCCCACCTGCCACTACGTGATGGGCGGGGTGCGGGTGGACGCCGACACCGCCGCCTCCGACGTGCCGGGGCTGTACGCCGCCGGCGAGGTCGCGGGGGGCATGCACGGCTCCAACCGGCTCGGCGGCAACTCCCTGTCGGACCTGCTGGTGTTCGGCCGCCGCGCCGGCCTGGCCGCCGCCGCGTACGCGGACGGTCCGGGCCGCGGGGCGGTCGCGGGGGAGGCCGTGGACCGGGTCGCCGCCGCGTCGGCCCGGTACGCGTTGGAGTTCCTCAAGCAGGGCGGCGGCGAGAACCCCTACACGCTCCACGCCGAACTCCAGGACACCATGAACGACCTGGTGGGGATCATCCGGCGCGGACCGGAGATGGCGGAGGCCATCGCCCGGCTGGACTCCCTGGGGGAGCGGTCGTCCGTGCTCAGCGCCCCCGGCGACCGCGTCTACAACCCGGGATGGCACCTGGCGCTCGCCCTTCCCAACATGATCCTGGTGTCGCGGGCGATCACCGCGGCCGCCCTGGAGCGCGAGGAGTCGCGCGGCGGGCACACACGGGACGACTTCCCGGCCATGTCCGCGGAGTGGCGGCGGGTGAACCTGGAGGTGCGGGCGGACCGGGCCGACCGGGTGACCCTGGCCCGGCGCCCGGTCGCGGACATCCCGGCCGCGCTCCTCGCCCTCTTCGAGCGCGAGGAGCTGTCCAAGTACCTGACGGAGGAGGAGCTGCCCGGGCAGGACGGGGCGGACGCGGCGGGTGGAGCGCACCCGGCGGACGAGACGGCGGGCGGCGCCGCCGAGGAGGACGGGTCATGAGCGAGCGCGTGTTCAGGGTGTGGCGGGGTTCCGGCGAGGGCGGGCTCGCCGAGTACCGGGTCGAGGTCAACGAGGGCGAGGTGGTGCTGGACGTGCTGCACCGGCTCCAGGCCACGCAGACCCCGGACCTCGCGGTCCGGTGGAACTGCAAGGCGGGCAAGTGCGGTTCGTGCTCGGTGGAGATCAACGGGCGGCCGAGGCTCTCGTGCATGACCCGGATGAGTGTCTTCGACGAGGACGAGGTGGTGACGGTGACGCCGATGCGCACCTTCCCCGTGATCCGGGACCTGGTGTGCGACGTGTCGTACAACTACCGGAAGGCGATGGAGATCCCGTCGTTCGCACCGGACCCGAAGGCGGAGCCGGGCGACTTCCGCATGGCGCAGGTCGACGTGGAGCGCTCACAGGAGTTCCGCAAGTGCATCGAGTGCTTCCTGTGCAACAACGTGTGCCACGTGATCCGGGACCACGAGGAGAACAAGGAGCACTTCTCGGGGCCGCGCTTCCTGATGCGCGTGGCCGAGCTGGAGATGCACCCCGAGGACACGGCCGACCGGCGCGCGATCGCACAGGACGAGTTCGGCCTGGGCTACTGCAACATCACCAAGTGCTGCACGGAGGTGTGCCCGGAGGGCATCCACATCACCGACAACGCGCTGATCCCGATGAAGGAGCGGGTCGCGGACCGCAAGTACGACCCCCTGGTGTGGCTGGGCTCGAAGATCGGGGTCCGCCCGAAGGACACCCCGATCGTCCCGAACGTGCGTCCTACGGCTGACCGGACCCGGACGGACGGCTGACCCGAACGGCGTGCGGGCGGCCGGACGCGCGCCCGTGGTCATCGGCGCCCCCGGGGACGTCCCCCGGGGGCACCGCACGGCCCGGGGCCGGCAGGGGAAGGGCCCGGCCGGTCGGCGCGGCGGCAGCTGGTCCGACGAGCGGGTCAGAACCCCCGGGCGGCCCAGGCGTCCAGGTGCTCGGCGGCCTCGGCGACGGTCGTGGTCTCCCCGTGGCCGGGGTGGACGACGGTCTCCCCCGGCAGGGGCGCCAGGCGGTCGCGGATGGAGGCGATGATCGTCGGGAAGTCCGAGAACGGCTGCCCGGTGGCCCCCGGCCCGCCCGGGAAGAGCGTGTCCCCGGTGAAGACCGCGCCCAGTTCGGGCGCGTACAGGCACACCCCTCCGGGGGTGTGGCCCGGGGTGTGCAGGATCTGGAGCTCCACACCTCCGACCAGCAGCGCCTCTCCGTCCAGCAGCGGCGCGTCCGGTTCGCGGTGGGGGTGGACGTGGTGCCAGAGCTCCGCGTCGTCGGGGTGCAGCAGGATCGGGCAGTTCGCCAGGTCGGCGAGCGCGACGGCGGCGTTGACGTGGTCGCTGTGCCCGTGGGTGGACACGATGGCCATCAGTTCGCGGTCGCCGAGGCCGCGCGCGATCGCCTGGTGGTCGTGCGCGGCGTCGATGACGATCGCGCTGTCCTCGTCGCCGACGATCCACACGTTGTTCTCGACATCGAACTCGCCGCCCTCCAGGCTGAAAATGCCCGAGGTGCGCAGGCGTTGGATGGGAGGAGGCACGCTCACAGGGCTCATCACCTGACGTCTTGTGGGCCGGTACGGCGGTTCCGAGCCTATCCCTCCCGCACCCTCCGCACACGCCTGTTCGGTAAGAGGGGAGTGAGAGTCGGAGCGCCCCCGGGGCCGGGAGCGGCGCGCACCGGCCGGGCGGGTCAGAGTCCGGTGGGCTCGAAGTTGCGGCGCAGCGCGTACGGCTGGATGAGGCCGAGCCCGTGCGCGTGACGCGCCCTCACCCTGACCACCTGGAGCCCGTCCTCGTCGGTGAGGCTCTCGGCGAGGCTCTCGTCGATGAGGACGGTGCCGGGGCGGGCGAAGGAGGTCAGTCTGCTGGAGCGGTTGACGGTCGTGCCGAACACGTCGCCGTGCAGGGTCAGGACCGGCCCCGCGGCCAGGCCGACCCGCACGTCGGGCACCTCCACGTGGGTCTTGACGCCGGAGGCGAGGCGCAGGGCGATGTCGGCGGCCTCGGCCGGTGAGTCGGCCACGTAGAGCACCTCGTCGCCGAGGGTCTTGACGACGCGGCCCCCGCCGGAGGCGACGATGTCGGCCGCGGTGGCCTCGAAGCCCTCCACCACCCCGGCCAGCTCCACCTCGTCCAGCTCGCGGCTGAGCGTGGTGAAGGAGACCAGGTCCGCGAAGCCGACGACCAGCGGGTAGTAGTTGGGCACCCCGTCGGTGCCGTTGGACATCACCGCGAGGGTGCGTGCCGTGGAGGCGGAGAGCTGGCGGCGCCAGATGTGCAGCAGGAGGCGCTCGACGTCCGGCAGCAGCTCCTTGACCTGGTTCATCAGGGGGGTCGCGGAGTCCACGCCCTCCTTGTAGATGAGCGTGCTCAGGATGCTGGTCTGCCAGTCCGCGAGGCGGGCCATGGTCTGGCCCATGGCGCGGGCGAAGCGGACCACGCCCTCCTCGTCCAGGATGCCCTCCTGGAGCAGGCTGTTGGCGATCCGCAGCGACTCCACGTCGCTCTCCGCGAAGGTGACCGTCTCCTCGCCCTGGTTGGGGAACCCGAGGGCGCGCCATATGCGGCCGGCGAGTTCGGGGTCGGCACCGGCGAGCTCGATCGCCTGTTCCCTGGTGTAGACAGGTTCGCCGCCCAGGAGGGCGGCCTCGATCGCTTTCGGGTCCGGACGCGACGGCATACGTTCTCTTTCACGGATCATCCCCGGATGTCGGGGAGCAATCGCCTCGTCACCGTGCCGGGACGCGGCGCGGATCACCTCCAGCTTACGCCCGTGCCCCCTCCTCGGAAGGGGTGGGCGCGTACCGGAGGCGCATGGTCACCTCTGCGGCCCCGCCGACGGCTCCGGTCTCCGGGCGGCGTCGGCCTGTCTGCGGGCCCCGGACCGGGGCCGCCCGGGTCTCGGCGCCCGGCGCAGGCCCCTCCCCTCCTGCTCGGAGGCCGCCTGTACGGACAACGTCCCGTACCGCGGGATGCGTTCCCGGAGGGAGGTGTCGAGCTCCTCGTCGTCGGAGGGGCAGCGGTCCGCGATAGCCATAACGGTGATGATGGCACAAGGCGGTCGGCCGCGGGAGTGAGCGGAAGTCCTCTTGTGGACAACCCCGCCCGACGCTCCGCCGCCCCGTCGGCCGGCCCGGCGGAGCGGGCCGGTCAACCGCCCGGGCGCACGTGGACGACGTCGCCCGCGCTGAGCGCGCGCTCGCCGTCCGGCCCGCGGACCAGCAGCCGCGCCTCGGAGTCCACACCCGTCGCGGTCCCCTCCAGCACCCGGCCGCCGGGCAGGTGGACCCGGACCGGGCGCCCCAGGGTGGCACACGTGTCCCGGTAGGCGGAGGCCAGGCCGCTGGCCTCGGCGTCGCCCCCGGCCGCCGTCCACACCGTGTACAGCTCCTCGAACTCCCCCAGGACGGCGGCGAGGAGCGCGCCGCGGTCCAGGGCCGCGGAGCCCTCGCCGCGCAGGGAGACGGCGTTGTCGACGGGCAGCTCGGAGCGCGACTGGGACACGTTGAGGCCGATGCCGACGACCACGGCGGGGCTCCCGGAGGAGAAGTCGACCTCGGCGAGGATGCCCGCGAGCTTGCCGTCCGACCGCGCCGCACCGGACCGCAGCCCGGCGGGGACGATCACGTCGTTGGGCCACTTCAGGGACGCCTTCACCCCGGACAGGCGGCGCACCGCGCCGACCCCGGCCACGCCCATGAGCGGGGAGAGCCAGCTCAGCGAGGAGACGGGCGCGTCGGGGCGCACCAGGAGCGACACGGTGAGGGCCGCCCTCGGGGGGACGCTGAACCCGCGGCCGAGCCGGCCCTTGCCCGCGGTCTGGTGCTCGGTCACCAGCACGCTCCCGTGCGGGGCGCCGGCCGCGGCGCGCGCGGCCAGGTCGGTGTTGGTGGACCCGGTCTCGGGCAGCACCTCGATCCGCCGCCACAGGCCGCCCGGCCGGACGAGGACGGCGTCGAGTGCCGCCGTGTCGAGCGGCGGACGCGGAAAGGGGTCGGGTTCGCTGGTCATACGCCCATTACAGCAGCGCCGAAACCCGTTCCGGAAACCGGTGTGGGAAAGAAGCCCGCCGGTTAGTCTGAGAACAGCACATCGGTGATCGTGCCTCGCTACGTTCAACTACCGGAGGTGACGCGGCAGATGAGTATCGCGGAGACGGAGACGCCCCCCGAGGCGCACTCCCACTGGGACCTCATGCTGCGCACCTGGAAGGAGTTGGACCTGCCGGACGGTTGGCGGGCCGAGATCATCGAAGGCGGGCTCTTTCTCGTGGCACCCCCTACGGTCGAACACGCCCATATCGTCTCGCTGATCCAGCGAGAGCTCTATCGCGAGTTCCTCCGTGACGGAGGCGGGCTGTCAGAGGCCAGCGTGCACCAGACCCTCGATGTCCGCGTGCCTCTGCGCACCGGTGTCTACATCCCCGACCTGGTGGTTCTTCCCTACTCCGCCATGGAGTACGAACCCGAGGCCATGATGTCCGACGCCCTGCTGGTGGTCGAGGTGACCTCCAGGAGCACCGCCGACCGGGACCGCAGGCCCAAGCTCTGGGGTTACGCCCACGCCGGCATACCCCTGTACCTGCTCGTGGACCGCTGGGACCCGGAGACGGACAGAGGCGAGGTCACCCTCTTCTCCGGACCGGAGAACGGTGTGTACACCAGCGCGACCAAGGTGCCGTTCGGCAAGGAGATCCACCTCCCCGCGCCGTTCGACCTGACGCTGGACACCGGCGGCTTCCCCACCTGAGGCACCGCGCCCGGCCCCGTGACGACCGGCGGCGCCCCGGCCGTCACGGGCGCGACGGTCCTCGCGGGCGACTACGTGCTCGCGGAGTCCGGCGGGCCCAGCGGCTACGAGCAGACCGGGTGGGACTGCGG
>NZ_JBSHDN010000061.1:7834-32550 GCF_053616335.1 Nocardiopsis sp. NPDC055824 | reverse complement strand
GCCCCCGGGGGACGGGGGCCGGCCGGTCGCCCGTCTCAGTCCGAGGGGCGCCGCCCCACGGCGAGCAGGGTCGGGTGGACCATGTAGTAGCCCGCGGTGTCGACGATGTAGTCCGGGTGACCCGGGGTCAGGAGCCGTTCGGCCTCGGCGACCTCGTCACTGCTCAGACCCGCGTCGGCGCCGCGTTTGACCAGCGATTCGCGCAGTTCCGGCCAGACGGCGTTCTCCAGGTAGGGGCGCACGGTCGGGTCGGCGTCCACGGGCGAGCCCACCCGCGGGAAGACGTTCACGTGCACGTCGAGCAGCCCCGCGGCCTCCATCCAGACCGTGTGGAGCTCGTAGTGGGCGGGTCCCCCGGAGGGGATCCCCCAGTTGAGCTCGGAGGCGGTGCGCGCCGCCCGCTCCAGCCGCGAGTGACCGGGCAGGAACATGGCCTGGTAGTAGTTGCTGGTGAACAGGCCCAGCACGCCGCCGGGGGCCAGGGCGCGCGCGGCGCGTGCCACCAGGGCCCGGGGGTCGTCGAAGTTGCCGGGCCAGACCACGTCCGAGGCCCAGATCGCGTCGAACCCGTCGCCGGAGCCGGCGGCCTCGTCGAGCACGTCGACCAGGTCGGCGGCGCGCACCTGGACCCGGTCCGAGACCCCCTCGGCCCGTGCGTGCTCACGGGCCAGGTCCAGCACGTCGGCGTTGCGGTCGACGGCCAGGACGCGGGCCCCCGGGCCGGCCGCCCGGGCCAGCGCCACCAGCCCGCCCCCGGCTCCGGTTCCCGCGTCGAGCAGGCGTGTGCGCCCGGACAGGTTCATCGCCCCGACGGCCTGTTCGACGGCCGGGGCGACGAAGGCCCGGTTGGCGAGCAGGTAGGGGACCAGCCCGTTCTTCTGGATGTCTGTCATGGTGTGACTGCCTCGGCTCTCTCACAGCGGGGACGGTGGTGCTCGTTCGTCGGCGCGGTCACGGTCGCGCCGCGGGCACGAGGTGGGGCAGTACGCTGGCCAGCTTCTCGCCGGTCTCCTCGAATTCGCGTTCGGGGCGGGAACCGGACACGATGCCGGCGCCCGCGCGGAGCCAGGCCCGGCCCTGCTCCTCGTAGACGGCGCGCAGGACCAGCGCGGCGTCGAGCTCGCCCCGGGACGTGGCGGTGACCACGGCCCCGGAGTACAGTCCGCGCCCCTCCTCCAGACGGGTGATCGCCTCGATCGCCTGCGGCTTGGGGATCCCCGACGCCGTGATCGCCGGGAACAGCGCCTCGAAGGCGTGCCACGGGGTGGCCCCCTCCTCCAGGCGCCCCCTCACGGTGGAGGCCAGGTGCTGGACGCTGCCGCGGACCGAGACGCTCATGAAGTCGGACACCGCGACGGAGTCCGGGGCGCACACCGACCGCATCTCCGTGACGGCTTCGCGGACCGAGATGGCGTGCTCGTGGATCTCCTTGGGGTCGGCCTCCAGCTCGGCGCGTGCGGCGGTGTCCGCCGCCGTACCGCGCCCCGCCGCCCGGGTGCCCGCGAGCGGGTTGGTCGAGACCTCGCGGTCGGGTCCGACCGTGACGACCAGTTCGGGGCTGAAGCCCGCGCTGCGGAGCCCGTCGAGGTCCAGCAGGAAGGACCGGGCCGGGGTGTTGGCCCTGCGGCCGACCGCGTAGGTGGCGGGGATGTCGACGGGGAAGGGCAGGTCGACCTTCCGGGAGAGGATCACCTTGTGGTAGTCGCCGCGGTCGATCTCGGCGAGGGCCTCGCCCACGAGCGCGCGGTAGCCGTGGGGGTCGGCCTGCGGGTCGAGGGTGGCGCGGGGCCGTGCGGGGGAGGCGACCGGTTCGAGGAGCAGGGAGCGCACCTTCTGGCGCAGCTGCGCCTCGCCCCCGCTGATCCGGGCCCCGTCGGCGGTGATGCGGACCTCGGTCCGGGGCACGATGAGGCGGGCCAGCCGCGCGGCTCCGCCGCCGGCGGCCGGGGCCGCCCCGCGGGAGCGGAGCGCGAAGTCGAACCCCACCCAGCCGTAGGCCCGCCAGGACGGGTCGGGCAGTCCGGCCAGGGCCTCCGCCAGAGCGTCGGCGGGGCTGCCGGTGTAGGCGCGGGAGTCCGAGGTCCCGTCGGCGGCGCGGACCGTGACCCGGTCGCTGTCGAGGTCGACGCCCCACCGCTCGCCGCCGCCGAAGCGCCAGACCCCCTCGCGTTCGTAGAGGACGTATTCGGGGAAGAGCCCCGAGCCCGCGAGCCGGGCGGCGGCCTCGACGGGGTCGAGCGGCCCTTCGACCTGTTCGGTTTCGCTACGGCTCACGGTCGGCTCCTTGCCCCGGACGGCCCGCAGGCCGCCTCCGGTGTACCCGTGGTCAACATGTTTCTCCGGTCTTGTTTCGAGGGCGGCGAGGACGGCCGCCCCTGCGGCGGACGTGCGCGCCGGACGCGGCCCGCTCCACGGCCGCGGCCCGCCGCGAGAGGGTGTCGGCCCGGGGCGGACGCGGGCCCAGGGAGGGCGGGGGACGGGGAGCGGGGGAGTGCGACGTCAGCCCGAGGTGAGCTCGATCGCGCCGGAGGGGCAGCGGTCGACCGCGTTGCGCACGTGCGCGGCGTCGGCGGGGCCGGGGCGGTCGGTGCGCAGGCGCACGAGCCCGTCCTCCTCGCCCTGGTCGAACACGCGGTCGGCGGCGACGACGCACTGGCCGGCGCCGATGCAGACCTCGGGGTGGACGGTGATGCGCACGCGGGGACGTCCTCTTCACTGTGGAGCGGCCCGGTCAGGGCCGCCGGGCGCCCGGGGGCGCCACCGAACCGATCGTAAATGATTATCGTTTTCAAGCGAAGCGCGCGCCCGTGTGGCCGGGGTCGCAGCGCTGTGCGTGCCGCTCCGGTCGCACAGGGTGGTGCCGCCACTCAGCGGCTCCGCTCGCGCAGCGCGTTCTTGTCGACCTTGCCGACCGCGGTCAGGGGGAACGCGTCGACGGCCTCGATCCGGTCGGGGGACTTGTAGCCGGCCAGGCCCCTGCCGCGCAGGAAGGCGGCGAGTTCGCGGACGGTGGGCGGGGCGCCCGCGCAGACCAGGAAGGCGACCGAGCGCTCGCCGAGGTCGGGGTCGGGGGCGGCCACCAGTGCGGCCGCGGACACGCCCGGGTAGGCGAGCAGCTGGCCCTCGACCTCGGTGGCGTCGATCTTCTCCCCGCCGCGGTTGATCTGGTCCTTCACCCGGCCGACGACGTCGATGTGGCCGCTCGGGCGGAGCCGGACGAGATCGCCGGTCCGGTAGAACCCGTCGGGCGTGAAGTGCGTGGTGGCGAGTTCGGGGGAGCGGTAGTAGCCGCGCAGCGTGTAGGGGCCCCGGGTCAGCAGCTCGCCCACGGCGCCGACGGGCACCGGGGCGCCGGCCCCGTCGACCACCCGCACCTCGTCGCCGGGCGAGATGGGCCGCCCCTGGGTGGTGCACACCAGCTCCTCGGGGTCGTCGAGCCGGGTGACGTTGATCAGGCCCTCGGCCATGCCGAACACCTGCTGGAGGCCGCACCCCAGGGTGGGGCGGACGCGGCGCGCCAGGTCGTCGGCCAACCGCGCTCCCCCCACCTGCAGGACCGAGAGGCTCTCGAGCTCGGCCGTGCCCGGAGCCCGGTCGGCGTAGGCCTCCAACCACACGGGCACCATCGGGGGGCTGAGCGCCGTCACGGTCACGCCCTCGCGGGCGATCAGGGGGAACGCCGTCTCGGGGGCGGGGCTGGGCGCCATGACCATCGTGCCGCCCGCGGTCAGCGTGCCGAGGATCCCCGGACAGCACATCGTGAAGTTGAAGGCGGCGGGCAGCGCGGCGAGGTAGACGCTGTCCGCGGTGAGGCCGCAGGCGGCCGCGGCGGCGCGGGCGTTGTAGCCGTAGTCCTGGTGCGTGCGCGCAATGAGCTTGGGCGTCCCCGTCGTCCCCCCGGAGAGCAGCAGGAGCGCGATGTCCCCGGGGTCGGGCCGGTCCGGGGCGGGGGCGCTGTTCGCGGGGGCGTCGGCGCGCAGTTCCCCGAAGCCGACGGCGCCTTCCAGGCCGCCGGTGTCACCGACGACGATCACGTGGCGCAGCTCTTCGTGCTCCTCGAGCACGGACGCGGCCAGGGTCCGGTAGTCGAAGCGCGCGTGGCGGTCGGCCACGGCGTAGCCGACCGCCCCGGTGGTCCGCAGCAGGTGGGAGATCTCGTGGCCGCGGTGGCCGGGCATGGCGTGGACCGGAACGGCGCCGAGGTACTGCAGTCCGAACCAGAGCAGCAGGAACTCCGCCCGGTTGGGCAGCTGCACCACCACCCGGTCGCCCCGGCGCACCCCCCGGCGGTGGAGCCCCGCCGCCACCGCTCCCGCCTCCGAGGCCAGTTCGGCGTAGGTCCACCGGCGGTCGCCGTCGACGAGCGCGACGGCGTCGGGGCGTCGCTGCGCCTGCCGCGCCAGCACGTCGGCCAGGACCTCCTCGCGCCAGAAGCCGGCCGCCCGGTAGCGCTCGCGCGCCTCCTCCGGCCACCCCGGCCAGTCCGGTGCCGACGCCTCGGGCGGGTTCGCACTCTTCGTCATCTCTGCTCCTTTTGCGTTCTTCGCCACACAAGTGGGGGATCGCGCTCGATGCCGCGCTTAGGATAAAAAAGATAACGGTTTTCGTTTTCATCTGTACCATCGGCCCCCCGACCCCCGCCGGAACCGGGCCGGAACCCCCGAGCCCGCCGCCAGCCAAGGAGACGATCACGCGTGTCGCTGCCAGCCGGTCCGCCAACGGTGCCCACGACGGAGGGGGAGCTGCGCGACGCCGTCGCCGCGCTGTTGAGCATCCCCCCGGAGGAGATCGGCCCTGATGACGACCTGTTCGAGCTCGGTCTGGACTCCATCGCCCTGATGCGCCTGGCCGCGAGGTGGCGGCGCTCCGGCGTCGGGGCCGGCTTCGACGAACTCGCGGAAGCGGCGACCCTGCGCGGTTGGCAGCGGCTCCTGGCGCCGGCCGCCCCCGCCCAGGAAGCCCGCACCGACGCGGAGGGCCCCGGCACACCCTTCCCGCTCGCCGCCATGCAGCACGCCTACTGGATCGGCCGCCAGGAGGGCCAGCCCCTCGGCGGGGTCGGAGCGCACTTCTACGCCGAGCTCGACGGCTCGGCCGTCGACCCGGTGCGCCTGGAGACCGCCGTGACGGCACTGCGCCGCCGCCACGGCATGCTGCGGGTCACCGTGCTCGACGACGGCCGCCAGCGCGTCCTGGACCACCCGCCCGGCCCCGCGCTGACCGTGCGGGACCTGAGCGCGGAGACGGCCGAGCGGGTCGAGCGGCAGCTGGCCGAACTGCGCGAGCACTACACCCACCGGCGGATGGACGTCGAGCGCGGCGAGGTGTTCGACCTCGCGCTGACGCTCCTGCCCGGCGGGGCCACCCGGTTGCACATCGACCTCGACATGCTGGCGGCCGACGCCGCGAGCATGCGGGTCCTGCTGCGCGACCTCCAGCTGCTCTACACCGACCCCGGCGCCGGCCTTCCGGAGCTCCCCCTGGACTACCGCGCCTACCTGGACGCCGTCGGGACCGCGCGGGAGCGGGAACGCGAGGAGGACCGCGCCTGGTGGAGCGGGCGCCTGGAGTCGCTGAGCGCCCCGCCGGCCCTGCCCACCGTCGTGGACCCCCTCGACCCGGACTCGGCCGCACCGCGCTTCCACCCGACCACCCGGCTGCACCACTGGCTCGACCCCGAGCGCAAGCAGCGGCTGCTGGCCGCCGCGCGCGGCCACGGGGTCACCCCCGCCGCCGCGCTGGCGGGCGCCTTCGCCGAGACCCTCGGGGCCTGGAGCGACTCCCCGAGGTTCCTGCTCAACCTCCCGCTCTTCCACCGCGACCTGGACGTGGAAGGGGCCGAGTCGCTGGTCGGGGACTTCAGCAGCTCGATCCTGCTCGACGTCGACCTCACCGAGGAGCGCACCTTCGCCGAGTCCGCGCGCCACGTGCAGACCCGCCTGCGCACGGCGGCCGCCCACGGCTCCTACTCCGGCGTCGAGGTGCTCCGCGACCTCTCCCGAGCCTCCGACGGCGTTCCGGCCCTGGCCCCCGTCGTCTACACCAGCGCACTGGGGCTGGGCGAGGTCTACGACTCCGAGGTCAGGGCCGCGTTCGGCGAGCCCGTGTGGATCATCTCCCAGGGCCCGCAGGTCTGGCTGGACGCACAGGTGACCGAACTCGACGGCGGGCTCCTCCTGAACTGGGACGTGCGGTACCGCGCGTTCGAGCCCGGCGTCCCCGAGGCGGCGTTCGCGGCCTACCGCGACCTCGTCGACTCCCTCGTCGACGACCCCTCGGCCTGGACCGGGCCCGTGCGCCTGCCGCTCCCCGAGGACCAGGCGCGCGTGCGCGCCGCGGCCAACGCCACCGACGCGCCCGCCGTGACCGAGCGGCTGCACGAGGGCTTCTTCCGCGCCGCCCGCGAACACCCCGACGCCCTCGCCCTGATCCCCGACGCCGGCGAACCGGTGACCTACGGCGCGCTCGCAGACCGCGCGGGCCGTGTCAGCGCGCTGCTGGCCGGGGCCGGGGTGGCGCCGGGCGACGCCGTGGCGGTCAGCCTGCCCCGGGGCGCGGCACAGGTCGCCGCGGTGCTCGGGGTCCTGGGCGCCGGCGCCGCCTACGTCCCCGTCGGGGTGGAACAGCCCGCCGAGCGCACGGCGCGCATCCTGGCCGCGGCCGACGCCGCGGCCCTGCTCACCGACGCCGCGCACGCCGACCGGCCCACCGGCCCGGCGCGGGGCCGCACCGGACCGCCGGTCGTGCTGGTCGAGGACGCGGACGGGTGCGCACCCGCGCCGCCGGACCTCGCACAGCCCCTCGACGCGACCGCCTACGTCATCTTCACCTCGGGATCCACCGGGGTCCCGAAGGGCGTGGAGGTCTCCCACGGGGCGGCCGTCAACACGATCGCCGCGCTGAACGACCGCTTCGACGTGGGACCGCGGGACCGCGGGCTGGCCCTCGCGGACCTGGACTTCGACATGTCCGTCTACGACCTCTTCGCCCCCCTGTCCGCGGGAGGGTCGGTGGTCCTCGTCTCGGACGAGGCCCGCCGCGACGCCCACCACTGGGTCGCGCTGATGCGCGAGCACGGCGTCACGCTCCTGAACTGCGTGCCCGCCCTGCTCGACATGGTGCTGACCGCCGCCGAGTCGCGCCCCGGCGGCTTCGGCGACCGGCTGCGGTTCGTCCTGCTCGGCGGCGACTGGGTCGGCCTCGACCAGCCCGGGCGCCTGCGCGCCCTGGCCCCGAAGGCGCGGTTCACCGCCCTGGGCGGGATGACCGAGGCCGCCGTGCACTCCACGGTGTTCGAGGTCGACCGGGTCGACCCCTCGTGGACGTCGATCCCGTGGGGCCTCCCGCTGCCCAACATGCGCACCCGGGTCGTGGACCACCACGGCCGCGACCGCCCCGACTGGGTCCCGGGCGAGCTCTGGGTCAGCGGCGCGGGACTGGCGACCGCCTACCGCGGCGACCCCGGGCGCACCGCCGAGAAGTTCGTCACCGACCAGGGCCGCAGGTGGTACCGCACCGGCGACCGGGCACGCTACCGCTCCGACGGCGTCCTGGAGTTCCTCGGCCGCGCCGACCACCAGGTGAAACTGCGCGGACACCGCATCGAGCTCGGCGAGGTCGAAGCCGCCGCCGCCTCGTGTCCGGGCGTCCCGGCCGCGGTGGCGCTCGTCACCGGCACACCGCGCAGGCTCGCCCTGGTGGCCGCCGCGGCGGCGGGGCCGGCGGCCGAGGCGGAGCTCCGCGCCACCCTGGAGCGCAACCTCCCCTCCTACATGGTCCCCACCCAGATCGTGCTGGTGGACGCCCTCCCCCTGACCGCCAACGGCAAGCCCGACCGCCGGCGCGCCGAGGTCCTGGCCACGGCCGCGACCGGCCGCGCCCCCGAGGACGACGGCGACGGGGACGGGTCCCCGCGCGGGTGGGCCGAGACCGTGGTGGCCGAGGTCTGGGGCGAGCTCCTGGACGTCAAGGGCATCCGGCGCGACGACGGGTTCTTCGCCCTGGGCGGCGACTCGCTCCTGGCCACCCGGATGATCGGCGCCCTGCGCGAGCGCGGCGCGGGTGGCGCACGGGTCGCTGGCCTGTTCGCCTCCCCCGCGCTGGCCGACTTCGCCGCCACCCTCACCCGGCAGGAACCGCCGACCGGCACCGTCCTGGGCGAGGGCGACACCGCCAACCGCCACCTGCCCTTCCCGATGACCGACGTCCAGCGGGCGTTCTGGATCGGACGCGACAGCAGGCTCTCCCTCGGCGGCGTGGGCACCTACCACTACAGCGAGTTCGACGGCGCCGACGTCGACCTCGACCGGTTCACACGCGCCTGGACGGCCCTGGTGGACCGGCACGAGATGCTGCGCGCCGTCTTCGACGAGGACGGACGCCAGCGCATCCTGCCGCAGACGCCGCCGGTCACGGTGGCCGTCACGGAGGCGGCCACCGAGGAGGAGGCCGCGCAGGCCCTGGCCGCGCTGCGCGAGGAGGCCTCCCACCTGAGCATCGACCTGACCCGGTGGCCCCTGTTCGAGCTGCGGGCCGTGCGCTATCCCAGCGGAGGCGCCACGCGCACGCGCCTGGCGATCGGGCTCGACTACATCGTCCTCGACGCCGCCTCGATCATCGCCCTGTACGGAGAGCTCGACCGGCTCTACAGCGACCCCGGGGCGGAGCTGGAGCCGATCGACGTCTCCTTCCGCGACTACGTCCTGCAGTCCGAACCCGACCCCGACGCGGTCGAGCACGCGCGCCGGCACTGGACGCGCCGGCTCCGGACACTGCCGCCCGCACCCGCGCTCCCGCTGGTCGCCGACCCCTCCACCGTGGAGCACCCCCGTTTCACCCGCCGCCGGCGCCCCCTCCGCGCGCAGGCCTGGGAGGCGATCACCGACAAGGCCCGCGCCCACGGCCTGACACCGTCGGTCGTCCTGCTGACCTGCTACGCGGAGGTCCTGTCGGCCTGGAGCGACCACCCGGAGGTGGCGGTCAACCTCACCCTGTTCAACCGGCAGCCGGTCCACCCCCACATCGACCTGATCATGGGCGACTTCACCTCGGTGTCCCTGCTCGGCTACGAGCCGCGCCCCGGGGAGCCGTGGCCGGCCGCCGCGCACCGCCTGCAGCGCGTCATGAGCGAGGACCTCGACCACCGCGAGGCCTCCGTGACCTGGCTGCTGCAGGAGCTCGCCAAGCGCACCGGGGCGGTCGACGCGGCCATGCCCGTGGTCTTCAGCAGCTCCGTCGGGGTGGGCGACCGCACCGTCAAGGACCTCTCCGACGGTTTCCCCGAAAAGGTGTGGGGCATCTCCCAGACCCCGCAGGTGCTCCTGGACAACCAGGTCACCGAGTCCCAGGGCGGCGTCATGGTCACCTGGGACGCCATCGAGGAACTGTTCCGTCCCGGCGTGCTCGACTCCATGTTCGACGCCTACAACACGATGCTGGCCTGGCTGGCCGGGAACGACTGGGACACGGCCGCCCCGCCGGTGCTCCCGCACGCCCAGGCGGACACGCGCCGTCCCGCCCAGGGAACCCTCCCCGCCGCCGCGGAGGGCACCCTCCACGGCGAGGTCCTGCGCCGGGCCCAGGAGGACCCGGACCGCCCCGCCGTCCTCGGCGCCCTCGGCCGCGAACCCCTCACCTACGGCGGACTCGCCGCGCGGGCCGCCCGGGTCGCGGGCGGCCTGGCCGAGCGGGGCACGGGCCCCGGCGACGTCGTCGCGATCACCCTGCCCCCCGGAGCCGACCGGGTCGTCGCGATCCTGGGGGTGCTCTCCACCGGCGCGGCCTACCTGCTGGGCGACCCGGGGGCGCCCCCCTCGCGACGCGAACACGACCGGCGGGCGGCCGGAGCCCGCGTCTCGATCGTCGGCCCCGGCCGCGCGGACGGACCCGACCAGGCCGAACTCGCCGACCTCGCCGCCGCCGAACCCCTGCGGACCGCGGTCGCCGCCGACCCCGGGGCGAGGGCCTACGTCACCGTCCAGGCGGGCCCGGACGGGGAGGACGCCGCGGTCGAGTCCGTCGACCACCGCTCGGCGGTGGCGACGATCGCCGCGGTGCGCCAGCGGTTCGGGATCGACGCGCGGGACCGGGTGCTCGCGGGCGACCCCCCGGCGGCGGCCGTGGGCGCGTTCAGCGTGTTCGGGCCGCTCGGCGCCGGCGGCGCACTGGTGTGCCCCGCGACCGACGTCGTGACCGACCCCCGCGCCGCGGCCGCGCTGGCCGCCGAGCACGGCGCGACGGTGTGGAACGGCCCGCCGATGCTGCTCGACGAGCTGATCGCGGCGGCCCCTGCCGGCGAGGGGACGCCGCTGCGCGACCTGCGCCTGGCGCTCGTCTCGGGCGACCGGGTGGGCACCGGACTGGCCGGGCGCCTGCGCCGGGCCACCGGCGGCGGCCGGCTCGTCGCGCTGCACGGCGGCCGTGGCAGCGCCGGCTGGGCGAGCGCCGTCGAGCTCGACGCCGACGCGGACCGCTCGACGCCCTCCGGGCGGCCCCTGGCGGGCCACCGGTTGCGCGTGGTGGACTCCGCGGGCCGCGAATGCCCCGACCAGGTGATCGGCGACCTCTGGATCGCAGGCCCCGACGCCGTGCCCGACCCGGCCACGGCCGGGGCGTCCGACCCGGCCGGGCGGCTCCGCCCGACCGGGACCCGTGCCCGGTACCTGCCCGGCGGCGCCGTCGAGTTCCTCGGTCCCGACCCGCAGGTCTGGCTCAACGGCCGCCGCGTCGACATCGGCGCGGTCGAGGGCGCCGTCGAGTCGCACCCGGGCGTCGTCCACGCGGCGGTGGTCACCGTGGGGGAGGGACGCGAACGCCGCCTCCACGCCTACACGGTGACCGCCGACGGGGAGGAGCCCGACGGCCTCTCCCGCCACCTGTCCGGCCTGCTGCCCCCCTTCGCGGTCCCGGCCCGGATCACCCGCCTGCCCCGCCTGCCCCTGACCGCCGCGGGCGCCGTGGACCGCGGCGCGCTGGCCGAGGAGGCCGCCGTCCGGGAGCGCGCCGCGTCGGGACCGCCCACGGGCGAGACCGAGATCCGCGTCGCCGCCCTGTGGACCGAGCTCCTGGGCGCCGGGGCCGAGCACCGCCACGCCGACTTCTTCGCCGCCGGCGGCGACAGCCTGAGCGCCCTGCGCCTGGTCACAGCCACGGGCGAGGCGTTCGGCGTCGAGATCTCGGTCCGTTCCTTCCTCACCGCATCCACCCTCGCCGACCTGGCACGACAGGTCGACCACGCGCTCGCCTCCCGCGACGACGAAGAAAGCGGAATCCTATGAACGCCCATCAGCTCGTTTCCGAGATGGAGAAGGACGGCATCCGGCTCTGGGAGGACGACGGCGCCCTGCGGTTCCGCGCCCCCAAGGGCGTGCTGACCGAGGAGCGCAAGGCGCTGCTGCGCGAGAACCGCGCCGAGGTCCTCGCCCACCTGACCGCCCGCCGCCTCGCCACCCGCATCACCCCCGACCCCGAGTCGGCCGGAACCCCCTTCCCGCTGACCGACATCCAGGCGGCCTACCTGATCGGCCGCGGCAGCGCCTACGGGTACGGCGGGGTGGCCTGCCACGTCTACGTCGAACTCTCCTTCCCGGCCGACACCGACCCGGAGCGGCTCCAGGAGAGCTGGTGGTCCGTGGTGCGCCGCCACGGCATGCTGCGCGCGGTGGTCCACCCCGACGGCTTCCAGGAGGTCCTGCCCGAGATCCCGGAGACGCCGGTGCCGACCGCCGACCTGCGCGGCGCCACCCCCGCCGAGGTCGAGGAGCGCGTGGACCTGGTGCGCCGGGAACTCGCCTCCAGGGTTCCGCCCACCGACGTTCCGCCGCTGTTCGAGCTGCGGATGACGCGCTGCGCCGACGAACTCGTCCTGCACCTGTCGATCGACCAGCTCATCGTCGACTACGCCAGCCTGCTGCTGGTCCTGTCCGAACTGGAGGACACCTACCACGGCCGGGAGACCGGGACCCCGGAGATCGGTTTCCGCGACTACGTCCTGGCGCGCCGCAACCAGACGCTCACCGGCGAGTACGACCGCGCCCGCGACTACTGGACCCGGCGGCTGCCCACCCTGCCCCCCGCCCCCGACCTGCCGCTGCCCGCCGACGGCGGCCGGGTCGGCGCCTTCCGGCGCTTCGAGGAGATCCTGGGCGCCGAGCAGCGCGCGTCCTTCGAGGCCAACGCCGCCCGCGCCGGGGTCACCGCCTCGGCCGCCGCGATGGCCGCCTACGCCGAGGTGCTGGGCCGCTGGAGCCGCAGCCCGCAGTTCACGCTCAACGTCCCCACCTTCACCCGCCTGCCCCTGCACGCCGACGTCGACCGCCTCGTGGGGGACTTCACCGCGGTCGAACTCCTCGCCGTCGACCTGCGGCCCGCGCAGACGTTCGCCGAACGCGCGGCCACCCTGCGCGACACCCTGCTGGAGGACCTGGCGCACTCCCTGTACACCGGGAGCCAGGTCCTGGCCGACCTCACCCGGCGCAGCGACAGCGACACCGTGCTCATGCCGGTCGTGTTCACCAGCACGCTCGGCTCGGCGGCGGCCCGCCGGCCCGCCGCGGCCATCCGCCACGCCCAGACCCAGACCCCGCAGGTCTGGCTGGACTGCCAGGTGATGGAGCGCGCCGACGAACTGGCCCTGAGCTGGGACGTGCGCGAAGGGGTCCTGGGCGGTGACACCGCCGCCGACCTCTTCGCCGCCTTCACCGCCCTCATGACCCGTCTCGCCGAGGACCCGGACGCCTGGAACGAGGCGGCCCGCATCGAACTGCCGGAGGGCACCCGCGCCGTCCGCGAGCGGGTCAACGACACCGCCGCCCCGGTGCCGCGCGCCCTGCTGCACGAGGGGGTGCTGGCCGCAGCCGAGCGCGACCCCGGGCGCGTCGCCGTGATCGACCGGGACCGCTCGCTGACCTACGGCGAGCTGGTCGGGCGCGCGACGGCGGTCGCACGGGCGCTGGGCGCCGCCGGCGTCGGCGCGGGCGACCTGGTCGCCGTCACGATGGAGAAGGGGTGGGAGCAGGTCGCCGGCGTCCTGGGCGCCCTGATGGCGGGCGCCGCCTACCTCCCCCTGGACACCACGCAGCCGGCGCGCCGCCGTACGGCGATCCTCACCGACGCCGGGGCCTCGGTCGTGCTGACCCAGTCCTGGCTGGTGGAGGAGGGGGAGTGGCCCCCGGGATGCACCACCGTCGCCGTCGACAGCCTTCCCCTCGCCTCCGGCCCGCCGCCGCGGCCCGACACCGGCCCCGACGACCTGGCCTACGTCATCTACACCTCGGGGTCGACCGGCGCCCCCAAGGGCGTCATGATCAGCCACGCCGCGGCGCTGAACACGGTCACCGACGTCAACCGCAGGTTCGGGGTGACCGCCGACGACCGCGTCCTCGCACTGGCCCAGCTCGGTTTCGACCTCTCCGTCTACGACGTCTTCGGCCCGCTGGCGGTGGGGGCCGCCGTGGTGCTGCCCGACCCCGCGCGCCGCGGAGACCCCTCCGAGTGGATCGAGACCGTCCGGTCCGCGAAGGTCACCTTCTGGAACTCGGTGCCCGGACAGCTGCAGATGGTGCACGACTACTTGCGCGCCGACGACCCGCCCCTGCCCTCCCTGCGCGTCGCGCTGCTGTCGGGCGACTGGATCCCCACCGCGCTGCCCGAGGCCGTGCGGACCTGGGCCCCGAACATGGCGGTGCACAGCCTGGGCGGCGCCACCGAGGCGTCGATCTGGTCCATCCACCACCCGATCGACCGGGTCGACCCCTCCTGGCGCAGCATCCCCTACGGCAGGCCGATGGACAACCAGACGTTCCACGTCCTCGACACGGCGCTGCGGCCCTGTCCCGACCTGGTCGTGGGCGAGCTGTACATCGGGGGCATCGGGCTGGCCCAGGGCTACTTCGGCGACGAGGAGCGGACGGCGGCCCGGTTCATCCGGCACCCGGAGACCGGTGAGCGCCTCTACCGCACCGGCGACATGGGCCGCTACTGGCCCGACGGGGTGATCGAGTTCCTCGGGCGCGAGGACCAGCAGGTCAAGATCCGCGGCTACCGGATCGAGCTCGGCGAGGTCCAGGCGGCGGTGGAGTCGCTGCCGGAGGTGGGCGCCGCGGCGGTCGTGCTCACCGGCGGGCGCGGATCCGGGCCCACGGGCGCGGGCCAGAGCCTGACGGCCTTCGTCGAACCCGCCCACCGCGACACCCCCCTCCCGCTCCCGCAGACACTGCTCCCCGCCGTCCGCGACGCCGCCCGGCAGGCCGGACAGCGGGTGGACCTCGACGGACTCGCCGCGTTCCGCGCCGCGCTCGGCGAGGCGGCCGCGGCGTCCATCGCCGACACGCTCGCCCCGGCCTTCGCCGGGGGCGGCGAGCTCACACCGGAACAGGTGTGCGACGCGCTGGGAGCGGCCCCCGCACACCACCGCCTGGTGCGGCGCTGGATCCGGGGGCTCGTCACGGACGGCCTCCTGGAGCGCACCCCCGGCGGGAAGCTCGCCGGCCTGCGCGCCCCCGGCCCGCAGGCCACCGCCCGCGCCTGGGACGAGGCCGCCCGCCTCGAGAAGAAGGCGCGGTGGAGTCCCGAACTGTTCGCCACGGTGCGTGCCGGAGCCGAGCACCTGGCCGACCTGGTCGCCGGGCGGGAGGAGGCGGCCCGGCCGTTCTCCGGCGCCGACCCGCGGGCGCTGACCGCCGCCTACGCCGCGAACGCCGGCTCCTCCGCGCTGCGCTCGGTCCTGGCCGCCGCGGCCGCCGAGATCGCACGCACCCGCGACACCGCCGAACCGCTGCGGATCATGGAGGTCGGGCTGCGCGGCGGCGGCGTGGCCGGCGACCTGCTGCCCGCCCTGGCCGACCACCGGGTCGACTACCTGGGGACCGACGCGTCGGCGCAGAACCGGTCCGTGTTCGAGCAGGACTTCGCCGACGACCCGCGCGTGCGCTGCGCGGCCTTCGACCCCGCGCAGGACCCCGCCGGGCAGGGGCTGGCCCGCAACTCCGTGGACCTGCTGGTCTGCGTCGGCGTCCTGGACAACCTCCCCGACGTGGAAGAGGCCCTGGAGCGCCTCTCCACCCTGGTGGCGCCGGGCGGGTGGATGCTCCTGCTGGCCAACACCGACGACGACGACCACGCGCTCCGGATCTCCGCGGAGTTCACGGCCGAGCACGCGGGACCGTTCACCGACGTCCGTCAGGAGCAGGAGCAGACGTTCCTGCGCCACGAGCAGTGGCAGGAGCTGTTCCGCGGCCGCGGCCACCAGGTCGCCGCCGCGTTCCCCGAGGACACCGGAACGGCCCGGGCCTTCGGCCAGCACCTCTACCTGGTCCGTGCCAAGCCCCTGCAGGAGCCGGTCGAGGTGGCGTCGCTGACGCGCCGCGGCCACGAACTGCTCCCCGAGTACTCGGTGCCCTCCCAGTGGGAGGTCGTCGACGCCCTGCCGAGGACGGAGAACGGCAAGCTGGACCGCGGCGCGCTGGAGAAGCGTTCGCTCGAACTGGGCGCCGGCCCCGCCGAGGAGGCCGGCGACCAGAACCCCCGCGACGACCTCGAGCGCGCACTGGCGGCCCTGTGGGCAGAGCTGCTCGAGACGGAGCGCATCGGACGCGACGACGACCTCTTCGCGCTGGGCGGCGACTCGCTGCTGGTGGCCCGGATCGTCGGACGGCTGCGCGACGGGCTGGCCGGCCACGAATGGGACCTCGAGTGGGAGGTCGTCCTGCGCCACCTGCTGCGCCGGCCGACCATCGCCGGCCTCGCCGCCTACCTGCGGGAGCTCTCCGCCCCCGAGGCGGAGGCGGACGCCGAGAACTCGCCGCTGGTGGAGCTGATCCGGCCCGAGCCCGGCGCCCCGGTGACCGTGCTCGTGCACGCCGGAACGGGGACCCTGCTGCCGTACCGGCCCCTGGTCACCCGGCTCCGCGCCCGTTCCGGTGAAGGACACGGGCTGGTGGGCCTGGAGCTGCCGGCGCCCGAGAACTTCCGCAACGCCGACCCGAACGGGCTCATCGACCGCACGGCGGCCGAATACGTGCGCGCCCTGCTCGACGCCGGACACACGCGGGTCGACGTCGTCGGCTACTGCGTGGGCGGGGTCATCGCCACCGAGGTGGCCCGGGGGATCGCCGAAGCCGGCGCCACCGTCCGCAGCCTCACGGTCATCAGCAGCCACAGCCCGACCTTCCGCATCGACGACGAGCTGCTCTCGGAGTACTCCTTCTCGCTCATGATGGGCATGGACCCGGCCCACATCGGGTTCCCCGCCGACTCCGAGCGCGTGGGCGAGGCGGTCTCCGCCGTGCTCGACCGCTCTCCCGAGGCCGTCCTGGACGGCGCGATCGCCGACCTGGACGGGGAGTTCGCCGACGTCGCGGCCGCCTTCGAGGCACTGGAGGCGGTGCCGCGCATGGCCCGGGTGACCCGCATGTGCGAGGCGCTGCCGCCCGAGCTCGCCGACACCTACCAGCCCGAGGGCCTGCTGCGGGCCCTGCGCACCTACCAGCAGAGCACCTTCGCGCTGAGCCGGCACCGGGCCGAGCCCTACGCGGGCGACATCACCTTCCTGCGGCACAACGGCGCCTACCCCTTCCCCGGCAGCGCCGACACCATCGCCGACCACTGGGCGAGGATCTGCCTCGGCGAACTGCGCACCCGCGACATCCCGGGCGAGCACTTCACCTGCATGACGGGTGAGAACGTCCCCACGGTCGACGACCACCTGCACGAGATCATCGAAGGGAAGACCTCTTGATCGGCATCATCGGCGCCTCCGGCGCGGTCGGGCGCCACACCGCCGCGGCCCTGGCCGAGGCCGGCGCGGGCCCGCTGCGCCTGGGGGCCCGGCGGCCCTCCGCCGTCCCCCCGGGCCCCTGGCCCGAGGGCAGCGAGACCGTCGGGGTCGACGCCTCCGACCCCGCCTCGCTCGCCCGGTTCAGCGACGGCTGCACCCTGCTGGTCAACTGCGCCGGTCCCAGCTACCTCCTCAAGGACACCGTCGCGCTGGCCGGACTGGCCGCGGGCGCCGACGTCGTCGACGTCATGGGCGACGACCCCGTCCACGAGTCCCTGGCGGAGTCGGGCGCGGTCGGGCCGGACCGCTGCGTCGTCCTGTCGGCCGGGACCGTCCCCGGCCTGGCGGGCCTGGTCCCCCTCTGGCTCGCCGGGGCCGGCCCCGCGAACGGGCCGGCGCTCAGGATGACCGGCTACGCGGGCGGGCTGGAGCACGCGACCGAGAGCGTGGCGGCCGACATCGTGCTCTCCCTGGACACCGGGGGAGCGGGCGGCGAGCGCTTCGGCCACCCCCTCGCGGCCTGGCGGCACGGCCGCCGCGCCCCGGGGGTCCTGCGGGTGGCCGACAGCGCCCAGGCCCCCTACTTCCCCCACCCGGTCGCCCTGCAACCGCTCCTGACCACCGAGGTGGAGCGCCTGGCCGCGCGCATGGACCTGGCCGAGGCCGACTGGTACAACGTCCTCCCCGGAACACAGGTGCGCGAGCTGCTCACCGCGCTGCCGACCCTGCCGATGGACACCGCCGAGCAGCGCGACGCGGTGACCGGGCGCATCCGGCGCGCCGCCGAGGTCGACGCCGCGGGCGGCGTGCCCTACTACCGGCTGGTGTTCAGCCTCTCGGGCCGGGACTGGGCGCGCACCTGCGTGGTCCACTGCGACAGCAGCTACCGGCTCACCGGAGCCGTCGCGGCGCTCGCGGCCCTGGACGTCCTGGCCGGCCGCATCGGCAAGGGGCTGCACTACGCGGCCCAGGCGATGGACCCGCAGGCCACGGTGGAGGCGCTGAGGGCCAACGGGGACGCGGAGTTCGCGGTCCACCACCACGCCGCCGCACCGCCGGTCCCCGGCGACGCGGCCGAGGCCGTCGAGGACGGTGAGCTGTGAACGCGCCGGCACCGCTGCGCACCGTCGTCTGCGGCACGAACTTCGGCCGCCTCTACATCGACGCCGTCCGGCGCCACCCCGGGTTCACCCTCGCGGGGCTCCTCTCCACGGGCAGCAGCCACTCCCGGGAACTGGCCGAACGGCACGGCGTGCCCTGCTACACCTCCCCGGACGGGCTCCCCGCCGACATCGACGCGGCCGTCGTGGCGGTGCCCGCGGCGGTCATGGGGGGCCAGGGGTCCGAACTCGCGCGCACCCTGCTCGCCAGGGGCGTGCACGTGCTCCAGGAGCACCCGCTGCACCCCGACGAGCTGTCGGAGTCCCTGCGCACTGCGAGGAAGGCCGGCCGGCAGTTCCAGGTCAACACCCACTACCCCCACGTGGCGCCGGTGCGCGAGTTCATCGAGGCGGCGCGCCGACTGCGCCGGCTGCAGCGTGTCCTGTTCGTCGACGCGGCGGCCCCGGTCCACGTCCTGGCCCCCCTGATCGACATCCTGGCGCGCGCCCTGGGCGGCACCCGCCCCTGGAGGCTGGGCGATCCCGTTCCACCGACCGAGGACGTCGTGGCGGCGGCGAAGGGGGAGGCGCCGCTGAGCCTGCTGCACGGGGCCATCGCCGGGGCCCCGCTGACACTGCGGGTGCACAACCAGATCCACCCCGGGGACCGGGACAACCACTCCCTCTTCTGGCACCGCGTGGCGGTGGGGACCGAAGGGGGGGTCCTGACCCTGGCCGACACCCACGGGCCCGTGCTGTGGCACCCGCGGATCCACTCCCCCCGCGACTCCGGGCACCGGTTGGTGTTCACGCCCGGAACCGGGGCCGAGTCGCTGCGGCTGCCCGCGTCGGCGGTCCTGGGCCAGGCGGGACCGCCGCCCCGGATCTTCGACATCTTCTCCGAGCTGTGGCCCGAGGCGATCGGCGAGGCCCTCGACGGGTTCGCCGCGGCCGTCGCCGAGGGCGGGGACCCGCTCCGGTCGGCCCAGCAGGACCTGGCGGTCTTCGCCCTCTGGCGGGAGCTGATGGAACGCCTGGGGCCGCCGGAGCTGATCCGTCCCCCCGCCCCCGAGCCCCTGGCGCCGGATGTGCTCGCGGCGCCGGGCGCCGACGCCCTGGCGGAGCCCGCCGCGTCCGGGCCGGGGGCGACCGCGAGGCCGGCCCCGGCCCCTCCCGGTGATCCGGCCCGCCCGCACGCGGCGGACCTGTCGGACTACAACGAGGCGGCGGAGTTCTTCGACCTCGGCGCCCGCGAGCACACCGCGCGCACGGGTCCCGCGGTCGTGGCGTGCCTGAGCGGGATCGACCCCCGGAACGGCCCGCTGGTGGACGTCGGGGCGGGCAGCGGACTGGTCACCCGGCAGGTCGCGGCGGCCTACCCCGACTGCCGGGTGATCGCCGCCGAACCCGCGGCGGGGATGCGCGCCCTGCTCACGGGCAGGGTCGGCGACGACCCCGGGCTCGCGCAGCGGGTGACCGTCCTCCCGCACGCCGCGGAACGCCTGCTGGAACCGGGGGTGCTGCCCGACCGGCTGTGCGGGGTCGTCATCTGCGGGGTGCTGGGCCACCTCGACCCGGACCTGCGGAGGGACCTCCTGCGGGGACTGGCGGAGCGCCTGGCGCCCGGCGCCCCGATCGTCGTCGAGCTGACGGGGATGCGCGAGCCCATGAGGATGGGCCCCACCCTGCTGCGCCACGCCGAACTCGGCGAACAGCGGTACGAGTGGTGGATGTCCGGCCGACCGGACGGGCCGGACCGGATGCGGCTCGACACCGAGTGGCGCGTCCTCCGCGGGGGCGAGCCCGTCCGCACGGTCCGCGAGCAGTACCGCTGGTACACGCTGGAGCTCGAACAGCTCGCCCGGGAGAGCGGTCTGCGCCTCGCACCGCCGCCCGCGCCCCACGCCGCGGGCGTGCCCTACCTGGGCACGCTCACGGCGCCGGGGGACGGGGCGGTCACCACGTGACGAGTACCCGTTCGGGTCCGAAGGCGATGCCGTCGTGACGGAAGCGGACCGACTCGAACGGCTCCGCCGCCCGCAGGCCCGGCATCCGGTCGACCAGGGTGCCGATGGCGACGCCGAGTTCGAGGCGGGCGACGTTCTGGCCGACGCACTGGTGGATCCCGTAGCTGAACGCCACGTGGGTCCTGCCGGTGCGGTCGAAGTCGATCCGCTCCGGGTCGGGGAAGACGGCGGGGTCGTGGTCGGCGGCCGCCAGCAGCGGGATGATCCCGTCGCCGGCGGGGATCACGGTCCCGCCGACCTCGATGTCCTCGGTGGCGGTGCGCAGGGCGATGGAGTCGCCCACGGACAGGGTCCGCAGGAGCTCCTCGACCGCCTGCGGGAGTACCGCGGGGTCGCGCCGCAGCCGTTCGAGCAGGTCCGGCCGCTGGAGCAGGGCGAGCACGCTCAGGGCGATCTGGTTGGTGGTGGTCTCCCACCCCGCGACGATCAGGATACTGATCGTGGTCACCAGTTCCTGCCGGGTCAGCTCGCCGGACCGCAACCGCTCGTGGACCAGCCGGCTCAGCAGGTCCTCGCCGGGGTCCTCCTCCTTCGCGCGCACGGCGTCCTCCACCACCGCGCCCAGGGCGCCGATGCCCTCGCTGGCCCCCTCGGCGGTGCTGCCGCCCCCGCCGAAGACCTGCGAGCCCAGGGTCTCCGTGACGCGCCGGAACAGCTGGTCGCCGCGGCGCAGGCCGACCAGCTCGCACATGACGGTGCTGGAGACCACGTGGGCGAAATGGGTCACCAGGTCGGCGGGCGGGCCGTAGTTCAGCAATTCGTCGATCCGGTCGTCGACGATCCGCTGGATGTCGCGGCGCATCCGGCGGGCCTTGCGCACCGTCATCTCGGCGAGCAGCATCCGCCGGAACCGGGAGTGCTCGGGCGGGTCCATGCGGATGAACGGCGTCGTCTTCGTGCCGGCCTCCTGTTCTCCTTCCACCAGCGCCGGAAATCCCGGACGGCGGATGTCCGCGCTCACGCGGGTGTCGGCGAGCACCGCGCGGACCTCCTCGTAGCCGGTGACCACCCAGGCCGTGCGGCCGGTCGGCAGGGCCACCCGGGCCACGGGCCCCCGCCGGCGCAGGTCGGCGTAGGCGCGCGGGGCCGAGAACGGGCACTCGCGCGGCATGGGGAAAGCCGGAAGGTTCACTCGGTCGGCGTCGGACACGGGGACACCAGCCCTTCTGTTCGGATTGCGGATACCACGAGAAAGCTCGGAGAAATGGAGGGATCAACCGTTCTTCATTCATAACTTTACAGTCCGCGGGTTCGATCTCCAATATGATGGATCGTCCGCAATGCGAGACCAATGTCACCGGGGTCGCCAATGGCGACGCCATTAAAAGCCATTCTTTTTTCACAGGAAAGAATGCGAGGAGAAGAATGACCATGGACCCGCGGCAAGCGCCCCTCAGCCCGTGGCTGCGCCGGCCCCGGCACCGCCCCCGGGCGGACGTGCGCCTCATCTGCCTGCCCCACGCCGGGGGATCGGCGTCCTCGCTGCGACCGTGGCAGTACCTGCTGCCCCCCGGCATCGAGGCGCTGACCGTGCAGTACCCCGGCCGCGAGGACCGCTTCGGCGACCCCATGGTCGACACGATGCCCGAGGTCGTCGACGCGGTCGTGGACGCGCTCGACCCCCTCCTGGACCGCCCCTACGCACTCCTGGGGCACAGCATGGGCAGCGCCGTCGCCTACGAGGTGGCCGTGGAGGCGCGCCGCAGGTCGCTGCCGCCGCCGGTCCGGCTGTTCGCCTCGGGGCGGCCCTCCCCCCACGACGCCGAGCGCGGCGACGTCCACCTGCGCGACGACGACCACCTGGCGGCCGACCTCACCCGGCTGGGCGGCACCCCGCCGGAGGTCCTGGCCGACGAGGAGCTGCGGACCGCGGTCCTGGGCTACGTGCGCAACGACTACCGGCTGATCGAGACCTACCGGCCGACCCGGGCGGAACCGCTCGACACGCCCGTGCACGTGTTCGTCGGCGCACAGGACCCGGAGTGCTCCGAGGAGGCCGCCGCGACCTGGAAGAACACGACGACCGGCGACGTCACGACCGAGGTGTTCCCGGGCGGGCACTTCTTCCTCGTGCAACAGCGCCGCGCGGTCGCGGCGACCATCGCCCGGGCCCTGGGCCACGAGCCCACCGAGACCGCCCCCACCTGGCCCAGCACACCCTGAGACCGTCACGACAAGGAAGATCACCATGGTCGCGGACTACTACACAGCCTCCGCCGAGTTCTACGAGATGGTCGCCGCACGCCACGTGCTCACCAGCGCCGGACCGCTGCGCACGGCGCTGGCCGGCGTCGACCCCGCCCACGGCCCCGTCGTCGAGATCGGGGCGGGCACGGGCCGCATCACGGAAGTGATCGCCGCAGCCCTGCCGCACACCCCGATCCTCGCCGCGGAGCCGTCCACGCCCATGCGGGCGATGCTCACCAGCCGCGTCGTCGGCAAGGAGGACCTCCGCCGCCGCGTGACCATCAGCGCCGAGCCGGCCCAGCACCTGCGCCTGCCCGACAGTGTCGGTGCGGTGGTCGTCTTCGGCGTGCTGGGGCACCTGACCGGGGAAGAGCGGGTCGCGCTCTGGCGCAAGCTGGGCGAACACGTCCCGCCCGGCGCCCCGATCGTCGTGGAACTCATGGGCACGGGCACCGCCAGGAGCATCCCCCCCTTCCGCATGCTGCGCGAACGCATCGGCGAGCAGACCTACGAGTGGTGGACGCAGGCCGAACCCGTCGAGGGCGACCTGCTGCGATGGGAGACGACCTGGAAGGTCCTCCGCGACGGCGAGGTGGTGCGCAGCACCAGCGACACCTACATGTGGGAGAACCTCAGCGTCGCCCGCCTCGCCGAGGAGGCGGGCATGGACGGACGCCTGGTCGGCGAGCCCGGCCTCCCCGGAGCGCCGGAGATCGGCGTCCTCACCGTCCGGGGCGCCTAGGAGCCGTCCTCCTCATCCCCGTGGCCTTCGAGCGGGGTGCCGGGTACGGTCGTCGGGTGATGCCGACGACGCGACGCGAGTGCCCGCTGCACGGAGCGGGGGTGGACCCGGCGCGTCTGGTCGGGCGCCGCGTGCGGCAGGTCACGGCCACGTGGCACGTGCGCGCCGACCAGGCCGGTCGAGGTCTGGCTCGTCGACGACCTCGGCGACGCCGTTCACCTGACGACCGGCTCCGACTGGTGCCTGGTCGTGGACGACGCCGCGCCCCGCTCCGGTGACGACATGGGCGAGCACGGCACTGTGGAGGTCGCACCGTGGACGCACGGGTCGCCGTTCGTCCGTCATGCGGGGGAGCCTGTCGTCGCGGTGCACGAGAGGTTCGACTCCTACACCGGCCGTGTCGGCCTGGAGATCGTCTTCCCGACCGGCAGCGTCGAGTACGAGAGCTGGTGCGGGGACTTGCGCCCAGTGGGCTGACCGCCAAGGGGACGCCCTCGGTCATGGCCGGTGCGGGTCACGGGACGGAGCTCATTCACAGGACGGTCCTCGGTCCCGGGGGCGGCCGGTCGTGCCTACCTCCGGCCGGTTCCGGAACCCCTGAGGTCCTCGAGCAGCCGGAGGGAGTGCTCCAACGCGCGTTGGTACAGGGCAGGACGCTTCTCTGCGAGAGCTGTCCTGATCCGGACGTCCTCGGTAATGCTCGCGAGTGCCTGTTCGGTCTGTCCCAGCTTGCTCAGGAGGCGGGCCTGGGTGTTCAGGGACGCGGCGAGGTCCGGCAGGTAGGCGTCGGGCAGTTGTCGGGCCAGGGTGCGGCGGACGCCGACGGCTTCGGTGACCGCTCGGAGCGCTTGCTCGGATTGTCCCAACGCGCTCAGACTGCGGGCTTGGTTGTTGAGGGCTCTGGCGAGGTCGGGCAGGTGTACGTCGGGGCGTTGCCGGGCCAGGCGGCGGCTGATGTCCACGGCTTCGGTGATCGCCTTCAGGGCTTCTTCGGTCCTGCCCAGGTCGGCTAGGCGAAGCGCTTGGTTGTTCAGGGATGCGGCGAGGTCGGGCAGGTAGGCGTCAGGGAGCTGTCGGGCCAGGTTACGGCGGATGTCCACGGCTTCGTCGATCGCTTCGAGTGCTTCCTTGGTTCGCTTCAGAGCACCCAGGCGGACGGATTGGTTGTTGAGGACCATGGCGAGCTCGGGCAGGTGGGTGTCCGGTAGTTGCCGGGCCAGGGTGCGGCGGATGTCGACGGCTTCGGTGATGCTTGCGAGTGCCTGTTCGGTCTGGCCCAGCGTGCTCAGTCGGAGTGCTTGGTTGTTCAGGGACGAGGCGAGGTCGGGCAGGTAGGCGTCGGGGAGCTGTCGGGCCAGGGTGCGGCGGATGTCGACGGCTTCGTCGATCGCCTGGAGTGCTTGTTCGGGTCGTCCCAGTTCTGCCAGGCGGGTGGACTGGTTGTTCAGAGCCATGGCAAGGGCGGGCAGGTGTGCTTCGGTACGCTGCTGGACCAGGAGCCGGTAGTGCTGGACGGCTTCGGTGATGGCTTCGAGCGCTTGCTCGGCCTGTCCCATGTCGGACATGTGGAGGGCCTGGTTGTTCAGGGATCCTGCGAGGTCGGGCAGGTGGGTGTCCGGTAGTTGCCGGGCCAGGGTGCGGCGGATGTCGACGGCTTCGTCGATCGCCTGGAGTGCTTGTTCGGGTCGTCCCAGTTGAGCCAGGCGGGTGGCCCGGTTGTTGAGGGCCATGGCGAGGTCGGGTAGGTGGGCGTCGGGGAGCTGCCGGGCGAGGGTCCGGTAGTGCTGGAGGGCTTCGTCGATCGCCTGGAGTGCTTGTTCGGGTCGTCCCAGTTGAGCCAGGCGGGTGGCCCGGTTGTTGAGGGCCATGGCGAGGTCGGGTAGGTG
>NZ_JBSHDN010000061.1:0-7735 GCF_053616335.1 Nocardiopsis sp. NPDC055824 | reverse complement strand
GGGCGTCGGGGAGCTGCCGGGCGAGGGTCCGGTAGTGCTGGAGGGCTTCGTCGATCGCCTGGAGTGCCTGCTCGGCCTGTCCCATGTCGGACATGCGGAGGGCCTGGTTGTTGAGGGCCATGGCGAGGTCGGGCAGGTGGGCGTCGGGGAGCTGCCGGGCGAGGGTCCGGTAGTGCTGGACGGCTTCGGTGATGGCTTCGAGCGCCTGCTCGATCCGGCCCATGCCGGACAGGTAGATGGATTGGTTGTTCAGGGCGAGGGCAAGGTGGGGCAGGTGGGTATCGGGGTGTTGTCGGGCGAGGGTTCGGTAGTGCTGGAGGGCTTCGTCGTTCGCTTCGAGTGCTTGCTCAGGGCGTCCCAGCTCACCCAGGCGGAGGGCCCGGTTCTGCAGAGCCATGGCGAGGCCGTCCAGGTGGGCGTCGGGGTCCTGTTCGGCTTGTTCTCGACGCGCTTGGACCAGGCGCGCGGTCAGACGCTCGGCCCAGACCGCCAGCCGCTGGCTGGACAGGGGCAGGGCATTGAGGAGATCGCGGAGGACCTCGGGCGAGGTGTCGGGATCGTCTGTCGCCTCTTCCAGCGCTCGGAGGAGCGGGCCGGGGTGTTCCACCTGGGTGGCCACGTCGATGACCGCCGGGCCCAGCGTGCGGATGTGGCGGGTGCAGAACCCGGTCAGTAGCCCTCCGACGGAGGGTAGGGCGGGGTGGGCGGCCGCGCGGGCGTACAGGGTCACCAGGCGTTCGGCGTCCGCGGTGGCGACGGTGTCCAGGTGGGGGTCGAACAGGGCGGGGGTGCGCTGCAAGCGCTGTCCTAGGAAGTACTCCAGCAGCCGGTCCGGTTGCAGGTGTCCCCACATCCGCTCCCCGTCCGGGGGGTACAGGCCGCCGGCCCACAGGCGAATCTGGTGCCTGCGGGCGGTGGTCTGCCCCTTCAGTACCGCCGCGCTTCCCAGGAGTTCGTCCGCCTCCTCGACGCCGGCGGGGGCCAGGGCGAAGACCAGGGCCAGCACGTCGCGCAGCGGTTGCGCCAGGTCGGCGTCGCCCAGGCCGTAGGCGGCGGCGCTGTGGTCCCAGTACCGGAACTCGTGGGCCAGCACCCGTCCCTCCACCGCGGTGTCGGCGGTGACGGCCGTGGGGTCCTGGGTGGCGTCCAGCAGGTCGGCCAGGGCGCGCATGTGCACGCTCAGCACGGTCTCCCACTCGGGGCCCGACAGGTCCGGATCGGCCAGGTGCGCCGCGACCCGGGCCCAGTCGGCCGGGCGCGGCGTGCGGGCCGTCGGCAGGGCCTCGGCGAGGTGGCCCAGGGCGGTGCGGTACTCCCGGGCGCGCTCGGTGGCGCGGGGCGCCAGCGGCGGTAGCGGGAGCTGCACGGCCAGGTCGGCCAGCAGGTGGCCGGTGGCGGTGTTGACCTGGTCCCACCACTCGCCCAGCGTGCGCACCAGCAACAGCAGCCGGACGGGGGCGTGCCCCGGCGGGCGGTCGCACAGCTGGAGCAGGCGCACGAGCTGCGCGGTGCGGGTCTCGGCGTAGTCCACCACCACCAGCAGCGGGGCCGTGGCCTCCTTGACCGGGCCCAGCTCCTCGACGGTGGCGTCCTGCCTGAGCCACACGGTGGCCCACCGCCTCCCCTTCGGGTCGGGCGCGGCCAGGCGTGCGGTGAGCTCGTGGGCCAGGCGGGTCTTGCCCTGCCCGCCGGGCCCGTGCACCACCGCCGCCGTGAGCGGTTCCTCGCCCTGGCACCACTCCAGCAGGGTCCGCATGGTCTCCTCACGGCCGTGGAAGCCCACCACCTGCCGGTGGGCCTCCAACAGCGCGGCGGGCGAGGGACGGTGGTGGGCGCGCGGGGTGTGGGCCAGGTGGGCGAACTCGACCGGCTCCAGCGCCAGGGGGACGCCGTGCTCGGCCAGGACCGCCCGGAAGGCGGGGTCGTGGTGGAGCACGTAGGCGGGCACGACCTCCAGGGCGGCGTGGTCGCGGTGTTCGGGGTCGGCGGCCACCACGCCCACCACCAGCTCGCCGTCGCCGCAGCGCATCGCGGCCCCCGACAGGCCCGCCCACAGCGAGCGCCGCTGCCCGGATCGTTCCTGTTCCCGGATCTCGTGGGGGAGCCAGCGGGGCGGGTGGGCGCTCAGGTCCATCACGTGCCGGTGGTTGACGTAGTGGCTGCCCGGGGCGACTGTTCCGGTCAGCTGGGCGGTCTCCGCGGCCCGGCCGGTGCGCTGCACCAGGTCCGGGAAGCCCCACACCTGGCAGGGGGTGCCGGGGGTGGTGGTGACCAGCCTTCCCCACCTGGTGGTCACCGGGTGCTCGCTCCAGTCGGGGTCGGTGACCTCCACCAGGGCGGCGTCGTCGTGGCTGTGCGCGGTGCCGCGCCAGACCACCTGCCCGGCGCGGGGCCGGTGGTCGGTGGCGGTGTGCACCTGGACCCGGCCGCCGACATCGGGGACCGTGTGGGCGCTGGTGAGCACCAGGCGCGGGGCGATGAGGTAGCCGGACCCGGTGCTGGTGGGGGTGGTGATGCGGGTGATGCGCTGGGCGGTGTCCAACAGGTACTCCGGTCGCTTCTACGGACCCCGCGCACGGGGGAGTGGGGGCTCAGCGGCTGAAGGCAGGGGGAGGGGTGTGCTCACCGGAGTCGCGGCGGGTGCTGCTGATGGACACGTCGCCGCCGGGGGTCTTCCTGGGGTGGGGGGTCAGGGTGAAGGACACGCGGTGGGTGCGGGTCCGGCTCGCCCCGGCCTCGACCTCGCCGGAGGCGATCCACGCGGAGAGCTTGCCCTTGGCCTTGCCGTCGACGCGGAACTGGACCTCGAAGTCCATCTGGATGGGGCCGACCTTGAAGGCGATGTCGGGGCTCTGGGCCTCGGCCTCCTCGACCGCCTCGGTCAGGTCCTCGCGCAGGGTGCGGACGGCGTCGGTCAGGCGGATTTCCACGTGGGCTCCTCGAAGAGCGGGGGAGAAAGGACGATCCCACGATCGCAGAACCCGCTCCGTGGCGCGGGCGCCGGAGGGGCGTTTGACCGTATGCGGCCAGTCCTCCTTCTGGAAGGCCGGTGGCTTCGGCACGTTCCGCGCCCGCGACCGTCGGGCGACCGCTGGTGGAGGCGTCGGCCCAGCTGACACGGGCGAAAGCATCCACAAGCCATTCCGCGGCCGGGGGATGCGGTTGTCCTCGAAGGGTTCCGGAGGCGGGGCCGGTGCGCGCGGTGGTGTCAGCCCTGCGCGCCGGCCTTCTGCTCCTCTTCTTCCCGCGCCTCTCGGGCGATCTGGTCGAACTCGGCGCCCATGGCCTCGGCGAGGGCGGTGGCCGCGGACAGCGGGCGGACCATGACGACGAAGTCGTCGATCCTGCCGTCCTCGTCCGTGTGGAGGAAGTCGCAGCCGTGGATCCGCCGCTCACCGACCCTGGCCTCGAAAATCAGGGCGTGGTCGCGGCGGTCGGCTCCGGTGATCTCGCGAACGTAGCGGAAGTCGGTGAAGACCCTGCTGACGCCCCTGATGATCGCGGCGGTCACGGCCCGGCCGGTGTAGGGCTTGAAGGCGACCGGGCTGGTGAACACCACGTCCTCGGCGAGCAGGGCGTGGATCGCATCGTGGTCGTCCGCCTCGACGGCCTCGCGGAAGGCGTGCACGATTCTCCTCTTATGCAACTTGTTGAATAGGTGCTTTGGAGGGTATCAACGGGGTCCGCGGCCGTCCAGGGGCTGCACACCTGTCTGCGGCGCCACGTCGGCGACCCGGAGGCGCTCGCCTAGCAGTGGGGCGAGCGCGTCCGGGTGCACGTCGGGAAAGGTCTGCGCCGGGGAGGCCGTCCTCCGGTCACCGTGGGATGCTCCTCGGCCCGGTGAGCCCTTCCCGCCACGGCGTCAGATGATCTGCTCGGTCGGGAGGATGGTGATCTCGGTCAGGTTGACGTGCTTGGGGACCGCGCTCATGAAGGCGACCGTCTCCGCGACGTCCGCGGACGACAGGACGTCGATCTGGTCGATCAGGTCGGCCATGAGCTTGCTCGCCGCCGGGTCGGTGACGTGGTCGGGCAGTTCGGTGTCGACCATGCCCGGCTCGATCGTCGCCACGCGGATCTTCTTGCGGCCCAGCTCGGTGCGGAGCAGTTTGGAGAGCTGGGTGACGTAGGCCTTGGTCGCCGAGTAGACATGGAAGCCCTCCAGGATCCGGACGGCGGCGATCGACGAGGTCATGATGAGGTCGGCGCTGCGGCCGTCGGACGCGGCCGACTCCAGGGACGGCACGAAGGCCTGGACGGTGTTCATGACGCCCTTGATGTTGAGGTCGATCTGGGCGTCCCAGTCTTCTGTGGCCAGGTCGGTGATGCCGGAGATGAGCTGCACGCCGGCGTTGGCGAAGACGAGGTCGACCCGGCCGAGTTCGTCGGCGATCCGGTCGGCCGCCGCGAGGACGGCGGAGCGGTCGGTGACGTCGGTCGGCAGGGCCAGGGCGGTTCCGCCGCCGGCGCGGATGCGGTCCTCGACCTGGTCGAGCCGGTCGCCGCGGCGGGCCACCAGCGCCACCTTCGCGCCGAGTTCTGCGAAGCGCAGGGCGGTCGCCTCGCCGATGCCGCTGGAGGCGCCGGTCACGACGGCGACACGTCCGGCGAGCGGGGTTCCGGAGACGAGCTGGGCGGAGGGCTGGGTGTTCTGCGCTGTGTTCATGTCGGCCAGCATGCGACCGGTTCCGCCGGATCGGGGGGTAGCGATACGGCCCCCCAGCGGTCCGGGGGCGTCCCGTGCCCGTCGGTAGGCTCGGGGCATGCCACGCAGCGAGTTGGGCGAGTTCCTCATGACACGCCGGGCCAAGGTGACGCCCGAGGCCGTCGGAATGCCCGCGGCGGGCGAGCGCCGCGTCCCGGGCCTGCGCCGCGACGAGGTCGCCGCTCTCGCCGAGGTGAGCGTCGACTACTACCGCCGCCTGGAACAGGGCAAGGAGACCCGCCCCTCGGAGGTGGTCCTGGCCGGCCTCTCCAGGGCGCTGCGGTTGACCGGGGCCGAGGAACGGCACCTGTACGCACTGGCCGGTACGGCGCGCAGGCTCGACGAAGAGGCCACGGTCCAGCCGGTGCCGACCGAGCTGCTGGGCCTGATGGACTCCTGGAGCGACTCCGGGGCCATCGTGCTGGACCCGGTGCTCGATGTCCTGGCGCTGAACGCCCGGGCGCAGGAGCTGTTCTCCGGTTTCGAGGAGACCGCGAACCTGTTGGAGATGGTCCTGCTGGACCCCGAGGGCCGCCGGTTCTTCGTCGACTGGGAGGCCTCCGCCGAGGCGACGGTGGCCAACCTGCGTGCCAGCGCCGACTTCGCCGTCGCCCCCGCCCGGCTCCGTGAACTGCTCGACCGGCTGGAGGCCGAGAGCCCGGAGTTCCCCGGCCTGTGGGCGCGCCACGACGTGCGGCCCAAGACCCACGAGACGAAGGTGTTGCGCCACCCCGCCCGGGGTCTGCTGAGCATCGACTTCCACGCCTTCGACGTCGCCAGCGTGCCCGGGTACCAGCTCCTGGTCTACCGGGAGAAAGAGGCCGAGGCGGGGGCCGGTACCACCCCCTGAGAGCACGCCCGGATCCTGGCGCCCCCGCGCGACCAGGGGTGAATGCCAGGGATCGCCGCGATACGTGAGGTCGGTTCGTTGCGGCGGGCAGCTCGACGAGGCGGCCGTCAGGGGTCTTTCATCCGGGGGCCTCGCGGGGCCGGGAGTCCGACTCGGCGTCACCGCTCCCAGGTCCTCACGGGAGTCGGCCGACAGGTCGGCGCCCGTGGGGAAGCCCTTCCTTCGTCGGTCCTCCCGGGCTCTTCGGGGGCGACTTTCGTCGGGGCGGGTTGGCTCTCGCGGTCGATGTCCCGACGGGATCGGCCTTCTAGGTTCGTGTGTGACGGCAGGCAACGGCGTGGTCACACGCGCAACCGGAGGGACGGGGCGAACATGGGCGGCATCCGCAGGGACCGGAACGGGCGAAGCCGGGGACGAGTGGTAGCGGTCGCGGGGGCGGTGGGAGCCGCGTCGCTGCTCGGCCCGATGGCGCTGGCCGCTCCCGCGTCCGCTGTCATCGGCGGGGTGGACGCCACGGAGGAGTACCCGTTCGTGACCGCCCTGTTCGACGACAAGGGCGTGCACTACTGCGGGGGTTCGCTGATCGATGAGCAGTGGGTGCTCACCGCCGCCCACTGCTCCGACTTCGACCTTCTCCCGACGGAGAGCATCTCCGTGCGGGTGGGCAGCAATAACCGGGAGGAGGGCGGCAGTGAACGCCGGGTCACCGAGGTGGTCCAGCACCCGGACTACGAGGCGGAGGACGTCAGCGACGACCCCGACTACCCCCACTCGTTTCTGCTGGTGCGCAAGGACATCTCCCTGTTGAAGCTCGATTCCCCGGTCGAGCAGACCCCCGTTCGCATCGCCGAGGACAGGCCGGAACCGGGCACGGCGGTGCGCGCCCTCGGCTGGGGCGTGGTCGACGAGCTCGGCCAGGAGCCCAAGCCGGAGATCCTGCAGCAGATCGACACCGGGATCGTGCCCGACGACCGCTGCGCGGAGCTCGACGGCGACCTGTGCTCCGAACACCCCACCGATGAGGCGCAGGTCTGCTCGACCGACTCCGGCAGCCCCCTGATCCGCGGCAGGGAGGGCGACTGGGAGCTGGTCGGCCTGACCAGCCGCGACGGCGACTACGACGAGAGCGTGGCCTGCGTGGGCCCGTGGGTCTTCACCGAAGCCGCGAAGTACGGCGACTGGGCCGTCGACACGGTGGGGAACTAGCCCGCCCTTCGGCCCCGGCAGCGCCCCGGTGCGCGGGTGCCGGTAGGGGCCCTCGTCGCGCAGCACGAAGAGTTCTGCCTGGGGCCTTCTCGGCCTACGCTCTGCGTGCGCTCACGGTGTCCTCGTGGAAGCAGCCGCACTGCGCACACCGATGAGTGCCTGATAGCTGCGCAGCACCGTGGCCAGGGCTTCGGTGTCGAGGTCGTCGACTCGCGTGCGCGCCTCGGCCAGTCGCCGCCGTGCGGCGGCGTACTCCAGGTCGGCGGCTCTGTGGCGCTGTTCGGCCGCGAGGAGTTCGAGGCGGGCGATCCCCGCCGCGGCGTCGGCGGCGCGCTGTCTGTGCCCGGCCATGATCCGGGGTGCGACGGCTTCGGCGCGGTCCAGGTAGCGGGGGACGGTGGGAGTTCCGTCGCTCGCCCTCGTGCTCATCGGGGTCCGTCCTTCACAGGCCGTGTCGGGCGCGGGCGTCGGTGATGCGCCGGATCAGGTCGGGCGGGGTCTCGGCGTGGACCACGGTCACGCTGGGGTACTGCGCCCAGAGCCCGTCCAGGTGTGACACCGGGGTGGTGCGGATGAGGAAGCCCACGTACCAGCCGGGGTGGGTGCGGTCGATCTCCTCCAGGGCGCGCAGGTCGGCGGTGACCCGGTCGGGGTCGGTGGCGCTCAGGACGGTGGGGGTGTCCTCCCAGGGGCGGCGGAAGCTCACCGCGGGGCGGTCGTTCACCGTTGCTGTCTCGATGTGCCAGCCGGGTGCGGGGTCCTCGCGCATCAGTGCCTGTCTTCCTGGGTGCGCAGGGTGGTGATGAGGTCGTTGATGCGGGCGGCGGCGGTGGGGTCGCCGCGGGCGGTGGCCAGGTTGCGGACCTCTTCCAGGGCCAGCAGGACGGCTCCGCCGTCGCGCGGGGTGGTGAGCAGGGCGTTGATCTGGGTCTGGGGGTAGCGGCGGTGTCCGCCGAGGGTTTTGACCGAGGCCA
>NZ_JBSHDN010000060.1:0-32586 GCF_053616335.1 Nocardiopsis sp. NPDC055824 | reverse complement strand
GGCCCCCGCCGTGACGGCGGGGGCCTCCCGTGCCTTCTCGTCCGTCGCCCGGCCGTGGAGGGCCGGGGTGCGGGGCGGCTCCGGCCGCGCCCGGCCCGCGGCCCCTACTCGCAGCGGGGGAGGTCGTCGCCGCCGCCGCGGATGGTCTCCAGGGCGTCGACCGCGTCCGTGAGGGTCTCGACGCGCACGACGTCCAGCTCGCCGTAGGCGGCCGACTGCGCGACCTGGGAGCAGCTGTCCGCGGCCACGAAGAAGTACTCGGCGCCGGCGCGCTGGGCGCTGACCATCTTCTGCGGGATGCCGCTGATGCCGCCGACCCGGCCGTCGGAGGTGATGGTTCCGGACCCGGCGACGTCGACGCCTCCGGTGAGGCCCTCCTCGCTGAGCCGGTCCATGATCCCCAGGGCGAACATCATGCCCGCGCTGGGGCCGCCGATGTCGCCGATCGTGATGTCCACGTCCACGGGGAAGTCCATCTGGTCGGAGATGAGCACGCCGACCGCGGCGCCGCCCTCCTCGCCCTCCTCGGTGGGGATCTCCACGTCGACCGTCTCCCCGTCGCGCTCCAGGGTGAGCCCGACCGGTTCTCCGGGCTCCCGGTCACCGACCCGGTCCACGACCGCCGAACTGCCGACGGCCTCCTCGGAGCCGTCGCCGCTCACGGTGGGGACGGCCGTGCCGTCCACGGCGAGGACGACGTCGCCCTCCTCGACCTCTCCGTGCGCGGGCATGCCCTCGACGGTCCCGTTGACCACGGGGACCGCCTCGTACTCCATGCCGAGCTCGTTGAGGGCGGCGGCCGTGGCGCTGGTCTGGGAGTCGTTCATCTGCACGGTCTGGCGCTCGCTGACCTCCTCGGGCGTGCGCCCCGCCGGGAACAGCAGCTCCTCGGGGAGGACGGCCTCGGTGGGCGAGAGCCACGCGGTCACGACGCCGAAGAAGTTGAGCCGGTGCTGGGGCCCGCCCGCGTACTGGACGGTCACCATCGACAGGGAGCCCTCGTGCTCGTAGCTCTCGGCCCCGCCGATCTCGATCACGGGCCCCTCCTCGGTCTCCCCGACCGTGTTCACGGTGAGGCCCGGGGCCGCCACCAGGTAGGGCAGCGGGAGGAGGAGGCTGCCTGCTCCGAGCCCGACGAGAAGGGCGAGAGCGACAACAAGGGTCATGACACGACGAACCATGCGCACAGCTTATTGCCGCCGGAGGGCCTGGTGCGCTCGTCCCCGCCCCGGTCCGTCCGGGCCGGACCCGGGCGCCGCCGGGGCGTCTTCCGTGGACGCCTCCGGCGGGCCCGGCGCCCGCGCCGACCGCCGCGGACCCGGGGCTGCCCGCGGAGCACCGCCTACGGCCGGGGCTCGCCCACCCACTCGCCGTCGCCGTCGCTGAAGGCCTGCTGCTTCCAGATGGGCACCTGGGCCTTGAGGTCGTCGATGAGCCTGCGGCAGGCGGCGAAGGCCTCCTGCCGGTGCTCGGCGGCGGCGGCCACGACCACGGCGAGGTCGCCGATCTCCAGGTCGCCCACGCGGTGCGTCGCGGCCATCCGCACGACCGGACGGCCGGGCGCGGACGTGTCCGCCAGGACCTTCTCCATGACGGAGCGCAGCTTGGCCTCCACCGTGGGGTGCGCGGTGTAGGACAGCGCCGCGACGTCACGGCCGTGGTCGTGGTCGCGGACGGTCCCGATGAACACGGCGGTGCCGCCCGCGCGCGGGTCGGACACCGCGGCGAGCACCTCGTCCACCGACAGGGGGGTGTCGCGTACAGACGCCAGAGTGATCTCTTCCACGGTCCGACCGTACCAATCGGGCGTTCCCCCATGTCGCGGCGGGAGTGCGCGTTCCGGGCGCGTGTGCGCCCCTACGTGCACCGCCCGCCTCACCCGCCCTTGCGTTTGCGCAGGTGGCGGATGGCGGCGGCGGTGCCTATGGCCGCGGCCGCGGCGCCGGCCGCCCCGGCCGCGGTGATGGTGACCTCCTTGCGGCCCAGGCTGCGCCCCACGAGGGCGTGCTTGCCGCTCCTGGACTCCAGGAGGGCCCTCAGGGCCGCCTCGTTGTCGTGGCCGGGCTTCCAGCCCGCGTCGCGCAGCGCGGCGCAGTCCACCACGCACGGGTAGACGAGGAACTTGAGCTCCCCCTCCGCGGCGGGGGTGATCCTGGCCTGGTGGAGGCGCCGTATCGCTCCGAAGGCCAGGTTGGCGGGCACCTCGAAGTGCTTCATCCCGGCGACGGCCTCCACGTCCTCCTGGGTGAGGGAGCCCTCGCTCGCCACGGCGACGACGCCGTCGGAGCCCTCCACGCCGTGCAGGGCGCAGAAGGCCAGGGCGTCGGCGAGGTCGTCCTCGTGGCAGAACTGCCAGTGCTGCCTGTGCCCCTTGACGGTGAGCAGGCGGGGGGCGGAGAAGTGGCGGCTGAGCAGGGTGTCGAGCTCGGGGCCGACGAGCGGGGCGGGCCTCACCACGGTGACCGCGAGGCTGGGGTGGGCCCGGCGCGCGCGCTCGGCCAGGGCCTCGATCTCCGCGAAGTCGCCCATCAGCCCGTCGCTGTTGTCGGAGACGCGGGTGGCGTTCTCCGGGAGCGGCACGGGGTTGTCGGCGGCGGCGCCGTAGACCATGGTGCTGGTGACGAGGATGACACGGGGGACCCCCGAGGCGGCCGCGGCGGTGAGGACCGTCTGGGCCGCGCGGATGTTGTGCGCCCGGCGCTGGGCCGGCCTGGTCTCCAGGGAGCGGTCGTCCGCGGTGTGCACGAGCACGTCGACCCCGTCGAGGCGGGACACCAGTCCCGGGTCGCACACGTCGGCGATACGCCATGTCACACCGCGCAGGTCGGCGAACTGATCGTCGATCGCGACGATCTCCCGGGGGGCCGTGGAACCTTCCGGCGTGGCCAGGCGTTGCACGAGGAGCCGGCCCACTCCGGACGCGGCACCGGTGACAGCGACCACCGTGCCCGCTCCTCCGGAACGGCTGTGCTCTGGGCGAACCTGGCTGCTTTCGGTATTCACTCCGGGCGACTCCCAGCTAACGTGACAGTGGAGACCAAACCTAATCCTGCCTGAGGTCTGATGTGAGCGACCTGCCTTTCGGTTTCAGCATGCCGAACGATCCCGATGACGAGTCCGGACGCCGATCTGGCGACTCCGGCTCGGGTGCCGGCAGCGGCCGCCCGGGCGGAGGGGACTCCGGAACGCCGGACGGATTTCCGTTCGGCGACCCGCAGCAGATGGCCAACATGCTGCGCCAGTTCGCCGACATGATGTCGGCACAGCCCAGCCCCGGCCCCGGGGGCGGCGGCAGCACGCCGTCGTCCGGGGTCAACTGGGAGATGGCCAAGGACGTGGCACGGCAGACGGTCGCCCAGGAGGGCGACCCGAGCGTGCCGGTGTCCGACTACGCCAAGGTCGAGGAGGCCCTGCGCCTCGCTGACCTGTGGCTCGACCAGGCTACCGACCTTCCTTCCGGTGTCCAGACCGCCCAGGCCTGGAGCAGGTCGGAGTGGGTCGAGAAGACGATGGAGTCGTGGGTCCAGCTGTGCGACCCGCTGACGAGCAGGACCGTGCGCTCCATGGGGCAGAACCTGCCCGAGGAGATGCAGTCCGTGGCCGGCCCGCTGCTGGGCATGATCCAGCAGATGGGCAGCATGATGGTCGGCCGCCAGGCCGGCCAGGCGGTCGGCGAGCTGTCCCGCGAGGTCGTCGGCACCGCCGACATCGGGCTGCCGCTGGCCGGGGAGGGCAACGCCGCTCTCCTGCCGGGCGGGGTCGAGCGCTTCAGCGAGGGCCTGCAGGTCCCCGCCGACGAGGTGCGCCTGTACCTGGCCGCGCGCGAGGCCGCGGTGCACCGCCTCTACGCCCACGTGCCGTGGCTGCGCTCGCACGTGTACCGGCTCGTCAGCGAGTACGCGGACGGGATGTCCTTCGACGTCAGCGGCCTGGAGGACCGGCTCGGTGAGATCGATCTCACCAACCCCGAGGCGCTCCAGGAGGTCCTGGGCGGTGCGGGCGGCGAGAGCCTGCTCCAGCCCGAGGACACCCCTCAGCAGAAGGCGGCCCTGGGCCGCCTGGAGACCACCCTGGCCCTCATCGAGGGCTGGGTGGCGACCGTGGTGTCGTCGGCGGTGTCCGGGCGCCTGCCCCAGTCGGACGCGCTCTCCGAGGCCACCCGCCGCCGCCGGGCGACCGACGGTCCCGCGGAGCACACCTTCGCGGCGCTGGTCGGCCTCGAACTGCGCCCGCGCCGCCTGCGCGAGGCGTCGGCCCTGTGGTCCGCACTGGAGGAGGCGCGCGGTATCGAGGGGCGGGACGCCGTGTGGCAGCACCCCGACCTGATGCCGACCGGCGAGGACCTGGACGACCCGGACGCGTTCGTCAGCGGCGGCGGGGACTTCGGCGGCGCCGACTTCGACATCTCCTCGCTGACGGGCGACGCGCCGGGGGCGGGGCCCGACCGCGGGGGCGCCCCGGAGGCGGACGGCTCCGAGGACGACGGGGACGACACCCGCGGGAAGGACTCGTAGGTGTCACTGCACGACGACGCCAGGGCGGTGCTGGGCGCGTGGACCGCGCCCGACGCCCGGCAGGAGGAGCTGCGCCGCTCCTACGTGGAGCACCTGGACGGGCACCCGGACGGCATGTGGCGCACCTGTCTGCCCGGCCACGTGACGGCGAGCGCCGCCATCATCTCCGCCGACGGCTCGCGGGTGGTCCTCACCCTGCACCGGATCCACCGGATGTGGTTGCAGACCGGGGGCCACTGCGAGCCGGACGACACGACGCTGGGGGCGGCCGCCCTCCGGGAGGCCGTCGAGGAGTCGGGCCTGCGGGACGTGACGCTCCTCCCCTCCCCGGTCCGGCTGGACCGGCACCGGGTGCCCTGCGGCGGGGGCAGCTTCCACCTGGACGTGCAGTACGCGGCGGTCGCCCCGGCCGATTCCGTGCTGGTGTGCGACCCCGACGAGTCGGCCGACCTGGGATGGTTCCCTGTCGGCGGCCTGCCGGAGCCCACCGACGACTCCGTGCGCGACCTGGTGCGCGCCGCCGCCGGGGCGGTGGCCGCTTACCGCGGCGCCGCGAGGGCCGCGGACGCCTGAGCCCGCGGGCATCCGGCGCCGCGCCTGACGGGTCCGCGCATCCCGGCTCGGAGGGCCCCGCCGACGCGCGGCACCGTCCCCCTCGGACGCGTTCCGCGGGATCCGGGCGGCGGGGGCCGCGCGACGAGGGCGTCGACCGGACGACGGGCATGATGCGGGTTCCGGGCGCTCCGGAGCCGTGCCGCGGCCCGGCCGGGCCGCGGGGGCTACTCCTCCAGGGCGACCTCGGCGATGCCCAGTTCCTCCACCTCGTCCTCTTCCCCGTCCTCGTCGTGGTCGCAGGCCTCGGTCCGCGAGGCGGCGCTGAACCCCTCCAGGTACCCGCGCGCGCGTTCGGCCCGGGGATAGCGGCGTACCAGGGCCCAGAAGTCCCGTCCGTGGTGGGGGATGGACAGGTGCGCCAGCTCGTGGACGAGGACGTAGTCGACCACCCAGGACGGCATCCCGGCGAGGCGGCGGGAGATGCGGATCGTACGGGTGTCGGGGGTGCACGAGCCCCAGCGCGCGTTCTGGTTGTCGACCCAGCGGACGCTGTCGGGGAGTTCGGCGCCGCCGAGGTAGCGGCGGGCCAGTTCCAGCGCCCGGTCGCGGAGTTCGGTGTCGCCGGGGTGCCGGCGCCCCTCCCGGGCCTCCAGCCGTTGCAGCATGCGACCCACCCAGCGCTTTTCCTCTGCGCGGGAGAACGTCGCGGGCACGAGGACGACCGTGGTGTCCCCGTCCCTGTAGGCCGACACCGTGCGTCGGCGACGAGGACTGCGTCGTACCTCGACTTTGGTGTTCGAGGGCACGAACTTTACGGTAGCCGAGAGGAGAGCTTCCGCACAGATATGACTTGTCCTGTTATGTCATTGATTTCCCTCGATCCCCGGAAGGCGGGATCCCACCGGAAATCACGGTCCCGTCGCGCGTTCTGCCCTGACCAGCACGGTCCGGGCTTCGTCCGAGAGCACATCGTCGGGACCCGCGAAGCCCTCCCTTTTCCCGATCGAGACACAAATGAGACCGGGCGGTCGCCCCTCTCGGGGGTCCCGCCCGGCCTCCGACCGGCTCCGTGATCACCACGGGACGCTCAGCGCCCCGTCATCCCGCCGTACCGCCGCTGGTCAACACAGGCGTGACCACGCGAGATCCATGAGTGCCTGTTCGGCACGGCGCTCCTCCCGCTGGCGGGCGCGCATCACGCGGGCCGTGAGCCTTCTGCTCTGCATCTCACGGGTCTCGACGTCGCTCTGTTCGGCAAGGCGCAGGAGTTCCATCAACATCATCTGTCTTCGTCCTTCGGGAGTTCTCGGGGTTGCGGGTGGAGTTCGGGCGAGGCCTCAGGCCGCGACCGGGGCGGGGTTCTTCCGGGGGCGGCCCCTCGGGCGCTTGCGCGCCACGACCTGACCGGAGACGAGCAGCTGCCCGCCCCACACACCCCACGGCTCACGCCGCTCCAGGGCGTCCGTCAGGCACTGCTCCCTCACGGGACAGGCGCCGCAGACGGCCTTCGCGGCCTCGACGTCGGCGGGCGCCTCGGCGAAGAACAGGTCGGGCTCGAGGCGGCAGGGAACTTCGGTGTCGCCCATCCAGGGCGTCTCCAGGACCGACGCAAGCATCGGTGCCCTCCAAGATCTTTGATCGTTTCGTACAACGCGGTCGGTGATGGTCACCGGAACCGGTCCGGTGAGGGACCTGGACTTGCGATGCCGCCGTCCTCTTCCCTCGTCCCTGGGGGACGGGGATCGGACGGAGATACAAAGAAAGCCGCGGCCCCTGTGTCGGGGTCCGCGGCCACGGTCGAAACTCTCGGCCCGTGTAGCTCTAGGCCGGAATCCTCCGTGGACACTCCCCCGATGCGCCATAGAGGCGCCGGGTAGCTTCAGCGTGTTCCGTCATGCGCTTGCCTCGATCAAGGGCGAGCTCAGGGTTGGCGGGCACACCACTGCCGTTGCCGACACCGGTCGGGACGACCGGGGACACCATCGACAGGTCGCGGGACGTGAAGGTCCCCCACCCGTCGCGGTGGTCCTTGGCGCCGTGACCGGCACCGGTGGTGATGAACTCGCCGAATCCGGCGAGGACGCCCGCGTGACCGCTCTCGGCGGTGCCCAGGACAGTCGTCAGGGACTGCTGACGGGACGACACGGCGAAGCCAGCGATGAATCCGGTGGTCTGCGTGGAGTTCGTCATTTGATCGGGCACCTCCTTCTGAGTCGGGCGGCAGGGTCTTCCACCTGCGCCTGGCGCGGTCATTGCGACGGAGTACAGACTATGGGGTGCCCAGCGAAGACGGCAACCTATTTTTGACCAGGGAAAACGTCCGCATCCGGCCACGGGGGGCGGGGAATTGCGCGGGGCCCGGGAGCGTTACCGGGCGGCCCCGCGGGGCCGATCCCCGAGGGGTCCGGGAGACGGCGCGGGCCCCGCCCCCGGTCGGGAGCGGGGCCCGCGCAGGGCGGTTCCGCGGTGTCAGGAACCCGGAAGCGCGTCGGACCCGCCCTCGGCGTCCACGACGCGGATCAGCCCCTCCTGGACGACGGAGCAGACGAGCCGGCCGTCGCGTGTGTACACGAGCCCCCGGGCGAGGCCCCGGGCGCCCTGCGCGCTCGGGGCCTCCTGCGCGTAGAGCAGCCACTCGTCGGCGCGGAAGGGCCGGTGGAACCACATCGCGTGGTCGAGGCTGGCCATGGAGATGCCCGCGAACGAGCGGCCGTGCCTGAGCAGGACCGTGTCCAGCAGGGTCATGTCCGAGGCGTAGGTCATCAGGCACACCTGGGTGAGGCGGTCGTCGGGCAGCTTGCCGTCCACCTTGAGCCACACCGGGTTGGTGGCGGTCCGCAGCCGCGGGTCGCGTTCGGCCTCGAAGGACAGCGGACCCACCGGGCGCAGTTCGATGGGGTGCCAGCGCACGAACCCCGGCACCTTGCCGAAGGCGGCCTGCAGGCGCTCGCGCGCGCTCGGGAGGTCCTCCGGCGGCGGCACGTCGGGCATCGGGATCTGGTGGTCGAGCCCGGGCTCCTCCTTGTGGAAGGAGGCCGACAGGGTGAATATCGGCTTTCCGTGCTGGACGGCCACCACCCTGCGCGTGGTGAACGAGCGGCCGTCGCGGACCCGGTCCACCTCGTAGACGATCGGCACCTCGGGGTCCCCGGGGCGTATGAAGTACGCGTGGAGGGAGTGCACGTGGCGCTCCGTGGGAACGGTGCGTCCCGCCGCGACCAGCGCCTGGCCCGCGACCAGTCCGCCGAAGACGCGCTGCGGTCCCTCCGCGGGGCTGCTCCCCCGGAAGATGTTCACCTCGATCTGCTCCAGGTCGAGGACGGCCAGCAGACCCTCCAGGGACTGGCCCCGCGTCTGCTCGTCGGCGCTCTCAGTCATCCGCTGCTTCCTCCCCGTTGTCACCGGCCGGGTCGCCCATGACGTCCGCCGGCTCCGCGCCCGAGACCAGCGCGAGTACCGCCTCACCGTAGCGATCGAGCTTGACGGCGCCCACCCCGGACACGGCGGAGAGCTGGGAGACGCTCGTGGGCTCCTGCTCGGCGATGGCCTGGAGGGTGGCGTCGGTGAAGACGACGTAGGCGGGGACCTTCTGCTCCTGCGCGTTGGCGCGGCGCCAGTCGCGCAACCGCTCCAGCAGGGCCTCGTCGTAGCTGGACGGGCAGTCGAGGCAGCGCCCCAGCTTGCGCTCGGCGGTCTCCCCCAGGGCGTTCCCGCACACGCGGCAGCGGGCCACGCCGCCCTTGCGGCGTTCGGCGCGCCTGGCGGACGTGGACGGCGAGGCGGGCCGGAGCCCGTCCAGGAACCGGGAGGGCTTGCGGCTCTTGCGCCCGCCGGGCGAGCGCGCCAGCGACCAGGACATCGCCAGGTGCTCGCGGGCGCGGGTGACCCCCACGTAGAACAGGCGGCGCTCCTCCTCCACCTGCTCGTCGGTCTCCGCGTAGATGATCGGCATCATGCCCTCGGTGAGGCCGACCAGGAAGACGGCGTCCCACTCCAGGCCCTTGGCCGAGTGCAGGGAGGCGAGGGTGACGCCCTCGAAGCCGGGCGCGTGCTCGGTGGCCATGCGCACCTCCAGCTCGTCCACGAGGTCGGCCATGGTGACCGCGCGGCCGTCGGGGGCGGGCTTGGCGGCCATGTCCTCCGCGAGCTGGGCGAGCGCCGCGAGCGACTCCCAGCGCTCGCGGGCCTGGCGGCCCTCGGGGGCCTGCTCGGTCAGCCCGAGTTGTCCGAGCAGCTGCCGGACCGTGTGCACCAGGGGCTCGGGGGCCTCCCCCGCGGCCTCGTGCCGGGCGCCGCGCAGGGTGTGCACGGCCTGCTTGATCTCGGGCCGCTCGAAGAACCGCTTGGTGCCGCGCACCGTGAACGGCACGCCCTCGTCGGCCAGCGCCTGCTCGTAGGCGGCCGACTGCGAGTTGGTGCGCACCAGGATCGCGATCTCGCCGGCGGGCGTCCCGTTCTCCAGGAGGACGCTGATCTTGCGGGCGACCCCGGTGGCCTCGGCGGGCTCGTCCTCGTACTCCTGGTACATGGGGTCGGGCCCGTCGGGCCGCTGCGCCTGCAGGGTCAGGTGGCCGGCCGAGGTGGTGCCGCGGGCCTGGGCGATGACGTGGTTGGCGACCCGCACCACCTGGGGCGTGGAGCGGTAGTCGCGGACCAGCCGGACCACGGTGGCGTGGGGGTAGCGCGCGGCGAACCCGGTGAGGTAGCCCGGGGTGGCGCCCGCGAACGAGTAGATGGTCTGGCTCGGGTCGCCGACCACGCACAGGTCGTCGCGGTCGCCCAGCCAGGCGTCGAGGAGGAGCTTCTGGAGCGGGTTGACGTCCTGGAACTCGTCGACGACGAAGTAGCGGTACTGGTCCCGCACGCGCTGGGCGATGGCCGGGTACTCGTTGATCATCCCGGCGGTGAGCTCGAGCATGGACTCGAAGTCGAGCAGGTTGCGCTCGCGGCACAGCGCCTCGTAGGCCTCGAAGACCCGGGCGATCTCGCCGGGGGGCATGGGGGCCTGGCGGCTCGTCTTGGCGACCGTCTTCTCGTAGTCGGTGGGCCGCACCTGGGTGACCTTGGCCCACTCGATCTCGCTGGCCAGGTCGCGCAGCCCGGTGCGATCGGGCTGCACGCCCACGGAGTTGGCGGCGCGGGCGACCGCCTGGAGCTTGCTCTCGATCAGGGTGGGCTTCTCGCCGCCGATGACCTGCGGCCAGAAGAACGACAGCTGCCTCAGTGCGGCGGCGTGGAAGGTGCGGGCCTGCACGCGGGGGGCTCCGAGCCCGCGCAGCCGCCCGCGCATCTCACCGGCGGCGCGTGCGGTGAAGGTGACCGCGAGCACCTGCTGCTCGGAGACCACCCCGCTGGAGACCGCGTGGGCGATCCGGTGGGTGATGGCCCTGGTCTTCCCTGTTCCGGCGCCGGCCAGGATGCACACGGGGCCGCGCAGCGCACGCGCCGCCTCGGTCTGCTCCGGGTCCAGTCCCTCCAGGACGCGGTCGGGGTCCATGGTGCTCCTGCTGTGGTCGGGGCGGCTGTTCGGGTGCGGGGACGGGGATGATGTCCGGGGGCACAGTCTCTCAAGTATCGGTTGTGGCGGCGAGCGGATCGGCACTCTGCCCCGATCGAGCGGAATGACACATTCCAGAACCAGTTGGACCTGTGAGGCGTCCCACGTTGTGTCGCACGGTCGCGGGAAGCGGGCCGGACCACTCGGTGTTGAGATGTTGGACCGGACGAAATACCAGCGATCGTAGACAGAAGGACGTGAGCGAGATGACGAGTACGGCGACCGAACAGTTCACGATGTACACCACCCCCTGGTGCGGGTACTGCAAGCGGCTCAAGAGCCAGCTCTCCCGCGAGGGGATCACCGGCGGTGAGGTGAACATCGAGGAGCACCCGGAGGCCGCCGACCTCGTCATGAAGGTCAACGGCGGCAACCAGACGGTGCCGACGCTGGTCTTCAGCGACGGGTCGGCGATGACGAACCCGTCGCTCGCTCAGGTGAAGAAGAAGCTGGCCGAGCTGTCGTAGGACGGTACGCGTGCCGCGGTCGCACCCCGGGGTGTGACCGCGTTCCGTGTCATGGGCCCCGATCGTGACCGACGACGGGACTCCTCCGACGGCACTCGGGCGCTACCAGGGCTCGGACGAGGACGACGGGGAGTGTTGAGTTGGGGGACGACATGAGGTCTCATGACATAGCGGTCGCCGACACGGTGGACACCGGCGTGGTGCGCCGCACCCCGAACGGGTGGCGCGTGGGCGGCGGACAGGAGGTGCCCGACCTGGTGAGCGCGATGGTCCTCGCGGACCTGCTGACCGGTGAGTCGGGGACCGGCCGCCCGCGGTCGCAGGCGCCCGGCCGGGCCCCCGAGGGGGCCTCCGAGGTCGAGCGGCTGCGGCACACCATCGCGCAGCTGGAGCACGCGCTGCACTCGCGCGTGGTCGTGGAGCAGGCGATCGGGGTCCTGGCGGAGCGGCACACGATGGCGCCGCGGGAGGCGTTCGAGCGGCTGCGCTCGTCCGCCCGCTCGCGGGGACGGAAGGTGGCCGACCTGGCACGGGACGTGGTGGAGAGCAGCACGAGCCCTCTCACCTCGCTCCCCGACGAGTTGAACACCTCCCCCGGCTCCGGCTGAGGGGTCGGGGGTGTCCGGCGGCCGGAGGCGGCGGCGGTGCGCGGCGCCCCCGCGCGCGAAGGCGCGCGGGGTGCGTGCGCGACCGCCCCGCCCCGACGGCCGCGTCGCGTGACCGGCCGGCCCGGCCCCGGGGTCCCGGCCTCCCCTCCAGGGTAGGCGCCGCCCGCGGGAGGCGCAGGCCCCTCCGCCCGCCTGTGGACGGCCGCCCCGCCGAGGCCGTGGAGCTGTACTCCGGCAAGGCCCCTCCGCCCGCCTGCGCACGGCCGGGCGCGCCGGTCACCAGCCCCCGGGCAGCTCCGCCCCGTACCAGTGCTCGATGAGGGTGCGGGCGATCGACACCCTGCCGGGCAGCAGGACCTCACCGGTGCGCACCGCCTCGGCCAGCTCGGAGCGGGTGAACCAGCGGGTGACGGCGATCTCGTCGTCGGTGCGCTCGGTCTCCCCGACGGCCCGCGCGGTGTAGCCCATCATCAGGCTCCGGGGGAAGGGCCACGGCTGCGAGGAGAGGTAGCGCGGCCGTTCGACCACCACGCCCGCCTCCTCGGCCACCTCCCGGACGACGGCCTGCTCCAGCGACTCCCCCGCGTCCACGAACCCGGCCAGCACGGAGAAGCGCCGGGCGTCCCAGTGGGGGTTGTTGCCGAGCAGCACCTCCTCGTCGCCGTCCCGGTCCCGGTGCACGAGCATGATCACCGCGGGGTCCATCCGGGGGTACTGCTCGGTGCCCTCCTCCTCGCACACGCGCACGTGGCCGGACGCGGCCGGGGTGGTGCGTGCCCCGCAGCGGGGGCAGAAGCGGTGGGTGGCGTTCCAGTTGGCGAGGGCGACGGCGCGGGTCAGGAGGCCCGTGTCGCGGTCGTCGAGGACCGCGCCGACCTCGCGCAGGGACGCCGGCTCCGCGACGGGGGTGGCGAGCAGCTCCCGCGGGGAGCACACGGCGAAGTAGGCGCGGTCGCCCTCGGCGCCGAGCAGGTAGCGCTCGCCCTCGGGCGCGTCGCGGGTGCCGGTGAGCACGAGTTCGCGGGTGTCCCCGGTGGTGACCAGCGCGCGGGACTGCCTGGCCATGAGCGCCTGCCAGCCGTGGCTGCCCGGGTCTCCGCCCTCCAGCACCAGGACCTGGGAGTCCGGGTCCGCCCACGCCTTGGCCAGCCACTCCTCGTCCACACGCCTGTGTCCGGCGGCGTCGACGGTGGAGCGGGACAGTGAGGGGATCGCGTCGGCGTCCATGGGTCCTTCCAGGGGTCGGGGAGGGCCGTCCGCACGACCCCCGTATACAGGGGTAACACCCCGGGGGGCTCCGTGCATGCCCGTTCCCGGAACACACGCGGTGGCCGCGTGTGTTCCGGGGCGCGGAGGTGAGCTCAGGCCCGGTTCGCGGAGCCCAGTTCCTCCCACAGGTGGGCGATGCTCTCCGCGCCCTTGAGGAGGAGGGGGATCTCCACCTTCTCGTTCGGGGCGTGGATGCGGTCCTCGTCCAGTCCGACGGCGACGAACACCAGGGGCGCGTCGAGGATGTCGGCGATGTCGGCCTCGGGGCCGCTGCCGCCCTCGCGGGTGAACAGCACCTGTGTGCCGAAGGCCCGCTCCATGGCCGAGCGCGCCGCCTTGAGCGCGGCGGAGGACAGGTCCGAGGCGCAGGCGCGGACGCCGGGGCCGCCGAACTCCAGTTCGGCCCGCAGCCCGGCGGGGGTGTTGGCCTCCACGTACGCGCGCACGCGGTCCTGGACGTGCAGCGGCTCCTGGCCCGGCACGAGCCGGAAGCTGACCTTGGCGTGCGCCGAGCGCGGCACGATGGTCTTGCCGCCCGCGCCGGTGTGCCCTCCCCACATGCCGTTGATCTCGGCGGTCGGCCGCAGCCAGATCCGCTCCAGGGTGCTGTAGCCCTTCTCCCCCCAGGTGGCGGTGGACGCGGCGGTCTCCAGCCACTCCCCCTCGTCGAAGGGCAGCCTGGCGATGAGGGCCCGCTCCTCCGGGTCCGCCTCGACGACCCCGTCGTAGAACCCGGGGACCGCGACGCGGCCGTCGTCGTCGTGGAGGCCGGACAGCAGGTCGCTCATGGCCTTGAGGGGGTTGGGGACCGCCCCTCCGAAGGAGCCGCTGTGCAGGTCGCGGGCCGGGCCGTACAGGTTGATCCCGACGTCGGTGACGCCGCGCATGCCCACGCACATGGACGGGGTGTCGGCGGCCCACATGGTGGTGTCGGAGATGACGGCGACGTCGCAGGAGAGGCGGTCGCGGTTGGCTTTCATCAGGTCGGCGAAGTGGACCGAGCCGGACTCCTCCTCTCCCTCCACCAGCAGCTTGACGGTGACCGGCGGCGCGTCGGCCCCGCTGGCCGCCAGGGCGGCGCTCACGCCGAGGGCGTGGAAGAGCACCTGGCCCTTGTCGTCGGAGGCTCCGCGCGCGAACAGGGAGGTGCCGCGCCGGGTCGGGGTGAACGGGTCGGTGTCCCACTCCTCCAGCGGATCGACGGGCTGGACGTCGTGGTGCCCGTAGACGAGCACGGTGGGGGCGCCGGGGTCGGCCGCGGGCCACTCCGCGAACACGGCGGGCAGGCCGGGGGTCTCCCACACCTCGACGGTGGGGAAGCCGGTCGCGGCGAGGTGGTCGGCGAGCCACCGCGCGGACCGCCGCACGTCGTCGTGGTGCGCCGGGTCCGCCGAGATCGAGGGGATCGCCAGCCACTCCCCGAGCGAGGCGAGGAACTCGTCCCTGTGGGCCTCGATGTGGGCGCGCGCGTCCATCTGCCCGTCCTTTCCTAGACGTCCTTGTCGTGAACGAGCCTAGAACCTGGACGAACCGGTCACGCCCGCCCTCGGCGGCACGGTGCGCCCGGGCGGGGGCCGGCCCCGGTCGCGCCCGCCCCCGGCGGGCGGACAGGCGCAACCGGCGCGCGGGGCCGGACGGCCCTGCGGCCCCCGCGCCCCGGTTCAGCTGCCCGTGGCCTCGCGCCAGGCGTCGAGGTACTCGGGGAGGTGGGCGTCGATGTCGTCCCAGTCGGGCTCGAAGACCTCCACTCCCTCCATCAGCTCCTCCAGCGCCTCGGCGTCCTCGCCCTCGGAGGCGACGTCGGTGCGGGCCGGGAAGCCGCCCGCGACGGGGGCCACCCTCTGCTGGGCGTCCTCGGTCAGCAGGAAGTCCATGAGGGCGCGGCCGTTGTCGGCGTTGGGGGCGCCCTCCATGAGCCCCGCGGTGTAGGGCAGGGCGAAGGTGGTGGGGTCGCCGCCCTCCCTCGACGGGAACCAGATCCCGAGGTTGGGCATGGTGCGGGACTGCGCGTAGTTCATCTGGACGTCGCCGTTGGCGACGAGGAGCTCCCCCTTGTCGACCTTCGGGCCGAGCGCCCCGGTCGAGGAGGAGGGGCCGACGTTGTTGGCCTGGAGCTCGCCGAGGTAGTCCATGGCGGGCTCCAGCCCCCCGAAGTCGTGCATCGCCTGGATCACGACCGCGGTGCCGTCCCCCGCGACGCCGGGCGTGGAGTACTGGAGGCGGCCCTCGAACTCGGGCGCGAGGAGGTCCTCCCAGGTGGTCGGCGGCTCGGACAGCTCCTTCGTGTTGTACACGAACGCGAAGTAGTTGTTGACGACGGCGGTCCACTTGCCGTCGGGGTCCTTCACGTCGACGTTCTCGGCGCCCTCGGGCTCGTACGGCTGGAGGAGGCCGAGGCCGTCGGCCTGCTGGATGAAGGGCGGCAGGGTGATCATGACGTCGGCCTGGGTGTTGGTGCTCTCGCGGTCGGCGCGCTGGACCATCTCCCCCGAGCCGCCCTCGACGTACTGGACGGTGAGGCCGGTCTCCTCCTCGAACTCGGCGAAGAGCTGGTCGAGCCACCCCGTGCCCTCCTCGTCGCGCAGGCCGTCGGCGGAGTAGACGGTGACGGTGTCGGCCGCGGCCTCGGTGGGGGCGCAGGCGGCCAGTGCGGCGGCGAGGGCGAGGGCGGACGCGGTGGCGGCGGCCGTCCGGATGCGTGTGGTCATGGCGGTGCCTCTCGGTTCGGTCGGAGCTGGAGGGACGGAAGGGGATGACGGGCCGGGGCGGCGGGGTCGGCGCCGCGCCGGGTCAGCGGAACGACGCCCGGGTGCGGACCCGGGACAGCAGGAGGAGGACGACCAGGGTGGTGGCCATCAGGACGAGGGCGGAGGCCGCGCCGGAGAAGAGGGCCCCCCGGTCGGTGGCGGCGAAGATCCGCACGGGCAGCGGCATCCAGTCCGGCGGGTAGAGCATCATGGTCGCGCTCAGCTCGCCCATGGACAGGGCGAAGCACAGGCCCGCGGCGGCGCCGAGCGCGGGCAGCAGCAGCGGCAGTCGGACCTGGAGCAGGACCCGTGCGGGCTTGGCGCCGAGGGAGGCCGCGACCTGGGAGTACACCGGGTCGAGGCGGTCGAGCGCCGCGGAGACCGACTGGTAGGCGAAGGCGGTGACCAGCACCGTGTGCGCGATGACCACGATGGCCTGGGTGCCGTTGAGCAGGATCGGCGGACGGCTGAACGCCACCAGGAGCGCCAGGCCCACCACGACCGTCGGGACCGCCACGGGCAGCATGAAGAGCGCGTCCAGGACGGCGCGGCCCCGCCGTCGCAGGGAGGTCGCGACCAGGGCCGCCCAGGTCCCGGCGGTGAGGGCCAGGAGGCTGGCCACGGCGGCGGTGACGGCGCTGACCCGCAGCGCCTCCAGGGACCCGCCGCGGGTGACGCCCGCGAAGTTGTCGAGGGTGGGGCCGGAGGGCAGGACGCCGCTCCAGCTGGTGGAGAAGGCCGCGGCGGCGATCACGCCCAGCGGCAGCAGGAACAGCGGCAGCACCAGGGCGGCGAAGAGCCCCCACACCGTCCAGCGGGCGAAGCGGTCATGCACGAGCACGGCGGCCTCCGTCGGAGCTCAGGCGGGCGGTGGCCGCCCGGTAGACGAGGTAGAGGGAGACCGACAGGGCCGCGTTGACCGTGGCGACGACGCAGGCCGTCGTGTAGTCGGACCGGAGGATCGCCGCCTGGTACACGAGCATGGGCAGGGTGACGACGTCCTTCGCCCCCGTGAACAGGACGATCGCGAACTCGTTGAGGCACAGCACCAGGACGAGCGCCCCGCCGGCGACCAGGGCGGGCCGTGCCTCGGGCAGGATCACCTCGCGCACCACCCGCAGGGGCCTGGCACCCAGGGACGAGGCGACCTCCAGCTGCGCGGTGTCCAGCTGGCCGAACGCGGCGAGCAGGGGCCGCATGACGAAGGGCGTGAAGTAGGTGATCTCGGCGAGGATCACGCCCCAGGGCGTGGCGAGGAACCGGAAGGGTCCGCTCTCCGCGCCGGTCAGGTCGGTCCACATCCCGTTGGCCATGCCCACGGTGCCGTAGACGAACAGGAGCGCCAGGGTTATGAGGAAGGACGGGAAGGAGAGGTAGGTGTCGATGAACCGGGCGGTGGCGCCGCTGCCGGGGAAGGGCACGAACGCCACGACGAGGGCGAGCAGGAACCCGAGCACCAGGCAGCCCGCCGTGGAGGTGACCGCCACGAACACGGTGGTGCCCAGCGCCGACCGGAACGACTCGGAGCCCAGGACGTCGGCGTGGTGGGCGAGGGTGAGCCCGCCGCCGGGAGCGGCGACGGACTCCGCCGCGACCAGGGCGAGCGGGTAGAGGAAGACCGCCGCGAGCAGTGCCACCGGGGGCACCGCCCACACCCACACGGGGAGCCGTCGCGGGGCGCGCCCCGGTACGGGGTCCGCCGGGGGCTCCGGGGCGTGTGCCGCGGGCGGCGCGTCCGCCGTCGGGGCCGGGTGCGCGGTCACGGCGCCTCCTCCGGGGTGAGCAGGACCGCGTCCCGCCGGGTGAAGCCGAGGGTGACCGTGCTCCCGGGCTCGGGCGGGGCGGGGGTCTCCCTCAGCTCCGCCGTGACCGGGTGGCCGCCCACGAGCGCGGTGACCCTGTGGGTGGAGCCGCGCCACTGGACGTCGGAGACCACCCCCTCCAGGGTGTGCTCGGCCTCTCCCAGGGCGACCCGGTGCGGACGCAGGCACACCCGGAGGTCGTCGCCGTCCGAGGCGCCCGGGGGCAGGTCGGCGGGATCGGCGTCGAGGACGGCGCCGAGGCAGTGCACGCGGCCCCCGGTCAGGCGGGCGGGCAGCAGGTTGGCCCCGCCGACGAACCGGGCGGTGAAGGCGGCCCGGGGACGCCCGTACAGTTCGCGGGGCGTTCCGTGCTCGCGCAGGCGTGCGCGGTCCAGCACGGCGACCCGGTCGGCGAGGGTCAGCGCCTCGCTCTGGTCGTGGGTGACGTAGAGGACCGTGACGTCGGGCAGTTCGCGGTGCAGCCGGGCGAGTTCGGCGAGCATGTCCGAGCGCAGCTGCGCGTCCAGGGCGGACAGGGGCTCGTCCAGGAGCAGCACCCGGGGGCGGATGGCCAGTGCCCGGGAGATGGCCACCCGCTGCTGCTGCCCGCCGGACAGCTCGCGGGGATGGCGGCGTGCGTAGTCGGCCATCCCGGTCATGCCGAGGGCCTCCTCGACGCGCCCGGCGACCTCCCGGCGGGGCACGCCCTGGGCGCGCAGGCCGAAGGCGACGTTCTGGTCGACGCGCATGTGCGGGAAGAGCGCGTAGCTCTGCACCACCATGCCGACCCCGCGGGCGTACGGCGGCAGGTCGGTGACGTCGCGCCCCCCGATCAGGACGCGCCCGGAGGCGGGCCGGACGAACCCGGCCACGGCCCGCAGGGCCGTGGTCTTGCCCGAGCCGGAGGGGCCGAGCAGGGCGGTGAACCCGCCGGGGTCGACGGTCAGGTCCAGGTCGTCGAGGACCACGGTGTCCCCGTAGGCGACGCTGACGTGGTCGAAGCGGATGCCCACGGCTCAGCCCTCCCGGTCCGCGAGGAGCGCGGGCAGGTCGGCGACGCCGTCCAGGACGTGGGTGGCCCCGGCGTCGAGGAGCGTGTCCGCGTCGTGGGCTCCCGTGCGGACGCCGGCGACGACCGAGGCCCCGGCCCGCAGCCCGCTGCGGATGTCGGAGGCGGTGTCGCCGACGACGGCGACGGCGGCCACCGAGCCGACGCCCGCGCGCAGGGCGGCGGTGAGCACCATGTCGGGGTGGGGCCGTCCCCGCCCGCCCGCGTCGGCGGGGCAGAGGGTGAGGTCGGCGATGTCCTCCCATCCCAGGGCCCGGAGGATCCTGTCCTGGGTGTCACGGGCGAAGCCCGTGGTCAGTGCGGTGGTGCGGCCTTCGGCGCGGAGGCGGCGCAGGGTGTCCTCGGCCCCGGGCAGGGGCGCGCAGAGGCCCTGGTCGACGAGCCGGGCGTAGGCGCCCTCGAAGGCCCGGTTGGCCTCCTGGGCGCGCTCCTCGTCACCGCCCGTGAGGTGGCGGAAGACCGAGATCTTGGATTCGCCCATGGTGGCGCGCACGTGCTCGGCGGCCTCGGCGGTGTGCTCGGGCAGCGCGGCGGCGAAGGCCCGCTCCACGAGCCCGTCGTCGGCGACGGTGGTCCCCGCCATGTCGAGGACGACGAGTTCCACGGGCGTGCGGGTTGCGGCTGTACGGTTCACGGTCACCAGTCCAGTTCGTCGGCGGTCGTCTCGGCGATGGCGGGCGAGCAGGTCATGCCGCGCCCGCCGGGCCCGGTGACCAGCCAGGCGTCGGGCCCGACGGAGGCGCGGTGCACGACCCGGGAGGGGTCGGCGCACTGGGCGTAGACGCCCGCCCAGCGGCGGCGGAACGGGGGCAGCGGGCGGCCGAGGAGGCGGCCGGCGACCTCCGCGAGGTGTTCGTAGGGGTCCTCCTCCGTGTCGAAGGAGAACGGGGCGTCGTACTCGTGGGTGTCGCCCACGGTCAGGGAGCCGTCGGCGCGCTGGACCATCAGGAGCTGCATGCGGTGGCGGTCGGCGACGGCCGCCTGGGGCTGGCCGGCGTTGAGCGCGTCCAGCGCGGGCCCCCGGTAGGCCGGGTAGTAGCGGAAGCTGTCGCCGTCGGCGACGGAGGTGGTGAGGGTCTCGCCCAGGGGCGCGGTCTGGGCCATCTGGAGGCGGACGCGGCGGACCGGCAGGTCGGGGGCGAGTTCGCGGACGAGTCCGCCGAGCCAGGCGCCGGTGCACAGGACCACGGCGTCGCCGCGGTGGATCCGGCCGCGGTCGTCGCGGACGGCGCCGGGGCCCGCGAGGTCGCGGACCTCGCACCCGGTGACGAGCGTGTAGCGGCCGCTGCGGGCAAGTTCTCCCTGGAGGGCGGCCTGGGCGGTGCGGGGCTCCACCTGGGCGTCGCTGCGGCACCAGAGTGCCCCGAGGGCGTCGCCGCGCAGGGCGGGGTTGACCTCCCGGACCCGGGCGGCGTCGAGGAGCCGGTAGCCGCGCTCCTCCGCGTCGGGGGCCCCGGCCGCGGCCTCGGCGACGGCCAGCTCCTGCTCCGTGGTGGCGACCGTGAGGGAGCCGGAGGGGCGGAACCCCAGGCCGGGAACCCGTTCGGCGATCTCCTCCCACAGGACGCGTGCGCGGCGCGCGGACTCCAGTTCGGCGCCGGGAGCGCGTCCGCCGACCCAGACCAGGCCGAAGTTGCGGACGGAGGCTCCCCGGGCGGCCTCCTCGCGTTCGAGGTGGACGACCTCGTGTCCCCGGGAGACGGCCTGCCAGGCGTGCATGGTGCCGAGTACTCCGGCACCGACGATGATCACTCTCATGGTTCGAGGTTCGGGGGCGCGGATGGAGCGCACCGAGCGCGGTGGGGACCTCTCGGTGAACCGCGGTCGAACTATGGACTAGACCCGTTATCTTACCGTGACAAAAAAGGACTCTGTCGACGCCGGACGAGCGGGCCGGGGCGCGCGGTGCGGGCGGTGCGGGTCGGGGTGCGCGGTCCCGGCGAGGTCGGCGCCGCGGACCCGGCCGCCCCGCGGAACACGGCTCAGGAGTCCCGGCCGTCCCCGGACAGGCGGGTGGTGAAGCTGAAGCGGTCGCCCCGGTACAGCGAGCGCACACGCTCGAAGGGCCGCCCCTCCCCGTCGCGCGACACCCGGTGGATGAGCAACATCGGCAGCGCCGGAGGGGTCCCCACCAGGAGCGCCTCACGCGGTGCCGCCAGCACCGTCTCCAACCGCTCGTCCGCGTCGGCGAACGCGATGCCCAGCCTCTCCCGCAGGTAGCCGTAGAACGTCGAGTCCGGGTCGAACTCGACGTCCAGGCGGGGGGCGCGGGACACCGCGATGTAGGTGGACTCCAGGCCCACCCGCTCGTCGTCGGCCAGCAGCACCCGCTCCATGTGCCAGACCGGTTCGCCGACCGCCAGGCGGAGCTCCTCCGCGAGCCGGGGCGGGCACGGCCAGCTGCGCAGGTCGATCAGGGACCGCCCCGGCCTCCGGCCCTGGCGGCGCACGCCCTCGGTGTAGCTGGCCAGGGACAGCGGCTGCTCCAGTTTGGGGCCCGCGGCCACGGTGCCGCGCCCGAGACGGCGCAGCCTGCCTTCCAGCAGCAGGTCGCGCAGGGCCTGCCGGACCGTCTCCCGGGCCGCGCCGAAGCGCTCGGCCAGCTCCCGCTCGGTGGGCAGCGCCTGCCCCTCGGCCAGCTCGGACACCAGCTCCGTCAGCAGTATCCGCACCGCGTAGTACTTGGGGACCCGCCCGTGCTCGGGCACGCCCGCGCGCACCGGTGCACTGCTGTCCTGGGGGATTCCTGGGCTCGACACGCGGGACATTGTCCCGCACGCCGGTGAACGCCCCGGCAACACCGGGGGACGTTCACGGACGTACCCGCGCCGGGCCCCCGCGGACCGCGGTCCGGCGGCGGACGCGCGGGCCCCTGCCGCACCCCTGTCCGACCGGGCGCGCGGCGCACCGGCTCCCCCGGCGGCGGAGGGGCGCGGTCCGGCGGCGGAACCTTTCCGGGCGCGGGAGACTCAGAGGAGCACGGGGCGGGAAGCGCCCGCCCCACGACGAGAGGACGCACGTGAGCACCACCCCCGCCGAGGCGACCGCCGTGAGGTTCAGCCACCTCTTCGACGCCCTCGACTCCGACCACGACAGCTCCGTGACCTGGGCGGACTACGAGCGCCTGGTCGAACGCTACATCGAGGGCTACGGCCTGGACCGGCAGGAGCGCAAGGCCCAGGCCGTCCACGCGTCCTACCAGATGCTCTGGTTGGAGCTGCTGCGCCACTCGGGCGCCGACGCCGCGCGCCTGGACCGGGAGCGGTTCGTCCGGGCCATGCACGCCGCCGCAGAGGACCGGAGCCGGTTCAACATGACGGAGGGCGTGGCCGAGGCCGTCTTCGACCTCCTCGACACCGACGGCGACGACCGCGTCAGCGCGGCCGAGTTCCTCCACTACGCGAAGGTCCTCGGGGCGGAGGCGGCGGACGCCGCGGACCGGTTCGCCGTCCTCGACCCCAACGGTGACGGGTTCATCAACCGCGAGGAGTTCGTCCTGTCGTCCCGCGAGTACCTCTTCGGCGACGACACGCGCTCGCCGGGCGGGTTCGTCTTCGGCGTGGTCTGAGGACCGCCGCGGCCCCGGACCGGGCGCGGGGCGCCGCCGCCCGGTCCTCCCCCGCACGCGGGGGCCCGCCTCCGGGGTCCCCCCGCGGGGACGGTGCCGGGGGCGGTCCTCCCCCGCGCACGAGGGGCCGACGTCATCAGCGACGCGGACGAACTGAGCGGCTACGATCCTCCCGTGCACGGGGGCCGGCCGCCCCGGTGTCAGCCCGGTTCGGGGACGGCGGAGATCAGCGCCGCCAGGCCGTCGGCGTCGAGCAGGTCGGCGGGGCGCACCGTCCTCCCCGCGAGCACGTAGTGGAACGCGGCCCGCACCTCCTCCGGGCCCACCCCCGCCAGGTCGGCCCAGGCCAGCCGGTAGGCGGCCAGCTGCACGCCCACGGCGCGGCGCTCCGCGTCGTTGCCGGGCGGGCGCCCCGTCTTCCAGTCCACCACGTCGTAGCGGCCCGAGCCGGGGTCGTGGAACACCGCGTCCATGCGCCCGCGGATGAGCCGGTCGCCGATCACCGTCTCGAACGGCACCTCCACCTCGACGGGGACGCGGGCCCCCCACTCGCTCTCCTCGAAGCGGCGCTGGAGCTCGGCCAGGTCCTCGTCCTCCCCCGCGGTCTCGTCCGCCGCGCCCGGCAGCTCGTCCAGCAGGGTCGCACGCTGCCCGAACCTCTGCTCCAGCCACGCGTGGAAGGCCGTCCCGCGCCTGGTGTGCGGTGCGGGCGGGCGCGGCAGCGGGCGGCGGATCTGCCGCGCCAGCGCCGAGGGGTCCCTGGCCAGCCACACCATGGACGACACCGACAGGTGGTCGGGCAGTTCCACCTGCACGGGACCGCTGCCCGGCCCCGCGCCCTCGGCACGGCGGTGCGCCAGCAGCAGCTCGGTGTCGCGCTCCCACCCGTGGAGGCGGCGGCGCAGACCCGCGGGCGGCTCCTGCCCCCCGGGACCGGCCTCCCCGGCGAGCAGGCGCGCGCGGGCGCGCTCGACCAGGGCCGCCCCCTCCCGGATCTCCGCGCGGCGGTCGGCGGCCCCGGCGGCGGGCCCGTCCCCGCCCGGGGGGTCGCCCTCCTCCGGCGGCCACACGGCGGAGCTCTCCTCGTCGTCGTGGGGGTTGGTCTCGTCCTCCCCCGGCGGCGGGGCCCACCCGACGACGGTCCCGGCGCCGTTCTCGCACGCCTCCCGGACCTCCTCCAGGAACACCGACGGCCCGCGCGGGGTGGACCCGGTGCGGCCCCACCAGTGGCCGGTGCACACCAGGGCGAACGAGGCGCGGGTGACGGCGACGTAGGCCAGGCGGCGCTCCTCCATGAGGTGGCGGTCGTGCTCGGCCCGGCGGAAGTCGGCGATGGCCTCCTTGTCGACCCCGGCGAGCCGGGGCAGGCTGTCGCGGTCGCCGCGCAGCGGGTAGGGGAGCAGGTGGTCGGCGCGCGCCCAGGCGAGGGGGTCGCGGGCCTTGGCCGGGAACAGCGGGGACCCCTTGCCGGCGCTGATCCCCGGCACGACCACGACCGGCCACTGCAGGCCCTTGGCGCCGTGCATGGTCATGAGCTTGACGCTGTCGGAGCCGCCGACCCGCTCCCCGGGCGCGAGCCCGCTCTCGTTCTCCTCGGCGGCGTTGAGGTAGCCGAGGAAGCTGCCCAGGGTGGGGTCCTCGCTGTTGCCGACGAAGCGGACGGCGTGGTCCACGAACGCGTCCAGGTCGGCGCGCGCCGACAGCGGGTCGCGGCCGGTCCGGGAGCCCACCTCGATGTCCAGGCCGAGCATCCGCTCGACCTCGGTGACCAGGTCGGGGACCGGCTGGCCGACGAGCTTGCGCAGGCCCCGCAGCTCCTCGGCCAGGCGTCCCAGGCGCTCGTAGGCCGTGTCGGAGTAGTTCTCGGCGGCGCCGGGGTCGTCCACGGCGTCCACGAGGCTGCCGCTCCCGGCGGTCAGGTCCAGGACGGTGCGGCGCAGGAGGTCGTCGTCCGCCCCCGGCCCGTCCTCGCCCGGGTCGGGCGAGGTCACGTCGCGCCGGGTGTGGCGGGCCAGCTCGGTGGCGCGGGCGCCCAGCGCGGCCAGGTCCCGGGGGCCCAGGCGCCAGCGCGGGCCGGTGAGCAGACGGGCGAGCTCGTTCCCGGCGGAGGCGTCGTGGACCACGCGCAGGGTGGCGATGATGTCGCGGACCTCGGGCACCATCATGAGCCCGCCCAGTCCGACGACCTCCACCGGGATGCCGCGCGCCTCCAGCGCCTCGCGCAGCGGCGGGAACTGGGACCGCTTGCGGCACAGCACCGCGACGTCGCCGGGGCCGATGCCGCCGTCCTCGGCCACGCCCGACTCGCCCTCGGGCCAGGGCAGGGAGTCGGGGGCGGTCCGGGCTCCGCCGGGCTGGTCGGGATCGGCGTGGACCAGGCGGTGCACCTGGTCGGCGATCCAGGCGGCCTCCTCGGTCTCGGTGGGGAACAGCGCCGTCAGGGCGGTTCCCCGGCCGCGCCGGGCGGGACCGGGGTGCAGGACGGGGACGTCGCGGGCCTCGGCGCGCAGCTCCTCGGAGACGCGCTCGGCCACCCGCAGGACGCGCTCGCCGTTGCGGAAGCTGGTGGACAGGCGGCGCACGGACGCCGGTCGGCCGGGGGCCGCCGGGAAGTCGGTGGGGAACCGGGTGAGGTTGGCGGCGATGGCGCCGCGCCAGCCGTAGATGGACTGGCAGGGGTCGCCGACCGCCGTCACCGGGTGTCCGTCGCCGAAGAGGGAGCGCAGCAGGACCAGCTGGGCGTGGCTGGTGTCCTGGTACTCGTCGAGGAGGACCACCCGGTACCTTCCGCGCTCGATGAGCCCGACCTCGGGGTGGTGCTCCGCGATGCGGGCGGCCAGCGCCATCTGGTCGCCGAAGTCCATGGCCTCGCGCGCGTGCTTGGCGTGGTTGTAGCGGTCCACCAGCGGCAGGAGCTGTTCGCGCCGGCGCTGGGCGGCGACCAGGTCCCGGGTCTCCTTGGTGGCCTTGCGGGTCATGCCGTCCACGCCCGCCTGGATCCACCGGCCGATGCCGCGCACCCGGTCGGTGGTGGTGAGGTGGTCGGCGATCTCGCCGGACAGGTGCAGGACCCGCTGGGTGACGGTGTCCGCCCCCACGGTCACCAGGTCCATGGGCCCGTCGTACTCTCCGACGACCCTGGCGGCGATCTGCCAGGACTGGCCCTCGCTGAGCAGCCTGGACGTGGGTTCGACGGCCTCGCGCAGGGCGTGGTCGGAGACGATGCGCCCGGCGTACGCGTTGTAGGTGGACACGGTGGGCTCGCCGTCGAGCAGCTCCTCGGGGAACTGCTCGGTGGCGCGCAGCTGCTCCAGCCTCCTGCGCACCCGCTCCGCCAGCTCCGCGGTGGCCTTGCGGGTGAAGGTCAGGCCGAGGATCTGCTCGGGCCGCACGTGGCCGTTGGCGACCAGCCACACCACGCGCGAGGCCATGGTCTCGCTCTTGCCCGACCCGGCGCCGGCGATCACCACGCCCGGCTCCAGCGGCGCGGAGATGACCTGCGACTGCTCCGCGGTGGGCTCGGGCTGTCCGAGGAGGCGGGAGAGTTCGGCGGGGCCGAGGCGGGGAGGGGGCGGGGGGTCGGGCGGGGTCGCGGGGGAAAGGGGATGGGGTTCAGACATGTCGGCCCTCGTCCTGCACCGGGCAGCAGGCGCGCACGGCGCACGCGTTGCAGCCCTTGTTGCGAATGGCGGTGAACCGCGAGCCGCCCATGCCGCCGGCGACGTCGAACACCAGGTCCTGGGCCCAACGGGGGTCGGGGTCCTCCCCGAGCGGCGGCTGCGGCTGTTCACGCGCCTCGTTGGTCAGCGCGGCCCCGCCCACCTGGACGAGCGAGGCCCCGCCGGGCTCGGCCAGACCGAGCTCGGCGAACGCGCCCTTGAGCACGGCCATCTGGTAGACGCCGAGCTGGGGGTGGCGTGCCAGGTCCTCGGCCTTGGTCCGGCCGGTCTTGATGTCCACGACCACGGCGCGGCCCCGGCCGTCGCGTTCGAGGCGGTCCACGCGGCCGGTGATCTCGATGCCGCCGACCTCGACCTTGAACCCCTCCTCGGTGACCACCAGCTCGCGGTCGTTGGACGCGTCCCAGGAGATGAGCTTGCGGACCATCTCGTCGGCGCGCTCGCGCTGCTGGGCCGCCTGCCAGGGGCCGCCGAAGTCCAGGTCGGCCCAGATCTCGTCCATCCGCCCGCTGATCTCGTCGGCGCCGCTGCCCTGGGCGACCAGGACGGCGACGGCGTGCACGACGGTGCCCAGCGCGGACGCGGAGTCGCCGGAGGAGGCCCCGGCGGCGCGTTCGAGGAGCCAGCGCAGCTGGCAGTCGGTGAAGCTCTCCACCTGCGACGGCGAGACGCGGATCGTGTCGTCCTCCCCGGCCAGGGGCCGGTCGTCGCTGAAGGGGGTGAGCGCGTACCACTCCGACGGGTCGGCCCCGCGCACGCCCTCCTCGGCGAGGCGGGCCAGGTGGTCGGCGGCGGCCGTCCGGAGGGGGTCGGGCGCGGAGGGGTCGGTGACCACGGAGCGCAGGTCGGCGACGAGCGCGGGCAGGGACAGCCAGCGGCGGCCCGTGCCGACGGGCTCGGGTTCGCCCAGGCCCATCTCGTTGAGGAAGCGGGAGGGGCGCTCGTCGGCCCCCTCCCCGTCCACGGCGGTCACGACGAGGGTCCGGCGGGCTCGGGTGAGGGCCACGTAGAACAGGCGGCGCTCCTCGTCCATGAGCTTGGAGGCCATGGCGGCGCCCGAGGAGTCGGCGGCGTGCACCTCGGCGTCGACCAGCTCCTCCACGCCGAGCAGGGATCCGCGCAGGCGCAGGTCGGGCCAGGCGCCCTCCTGGACGCCGGCGACCACGACCAGGCCCCACTCCAGCCCCTTGGAGCGGTGGGCGGTGAGGATGCGCACGGCCTCGCCCTCGGGGGCGCGTTCGGCCAGGCTGTCCCCGGGGATCTCCTGCGCGGCGAGGTCCTCCAGGAAGCCGGCGGGGCTGCCGGGGGGCAGCCGGTCGCAGTAGCGGGCGGCGCTCTCGAACAGGGCCACCACGGCGTCGAGGTCCCGGTCGGCCGCCGCGCCGCGGCGGCCTCCGGCCAGGCTCGCGCGGAGCAGCCGTTCGGCGAGCCCGCTGTCACGCCACAGCTCCCAGAGGACCTGTTCGGCGTCGGACCCCTTGGCGGTCAGCTCGCGCACGGTCCTCAGGGCCCGTGCCACGCGCTCGGCCGGCGCGGCGATGTCGGGGTCGACCAGGGCGAGGTCGGCGGGGTCGCGCAGGACGTCCACGAGCAGGCGCGCGGCGGGCCGGTAGGACCCGTCGCCCTCGTGCGCGCGGTCCAGGTCCAGGCGGCGCAGCGCCCGGACGAGCCTGCGCAGCCGCACGGTGTCGGCCTCGCCGAAGGGGCCGGTGAGGAGTTCGCGGGCGGAGTCGTCGTCGAGCAGGTCCGGGGACAGGCCGTAGCGGATGAGGGCGAGGAGGGGCCGCACGAGCGGTTCCGCGGCCACGGGGAGGTCGTCGGCGCCGACCGCGACGGGGACCGACGCGGCGGTCAGCGCGCGCCGCAGGACGGGCAGCTGGCGGGTGGAGGAGCGCACGAGCACGGCCATGTCCGACCAGGGGACGCCGTCCACCAGGTGGGCGCGGCGGAGGGTGTCGGCGATGACGGCCGCCTCCTGGGTCGGGCTCTCGGCGGCCATCACGCGGGCCTCGCCGTCGGGCACGCCGGGCGCCGGGACCAGGTTCCGGTGCTCGTTGACGTGGCCGCGCGCGGACGCGACCGCCGGCAGGCGCCGGGTCAGGGCGCGGGAGGCGGCCAGCAGTGCGGCCCCGCCGCGGCGGGAGGTGCGCAGGGCCACCACGGGCGCCTCGGCCCGCCCGGCGGTCCTGAAGCGGCGCGGGAAGTCGAGGATGTTGTGGACCTCGGCGCCCCGGAAGGCGTAGACGGACTGGTCCGGGTCGCCGACCGCGACGAGGTCGCGGCCGTCCCCCGCCAGGGCCCGCAGGAGCGCCTCCTGGGCGGGGTCGGTGTCCTGGTACTCGTCCACGAACACCACCTCGCGGGCGGAGCGCTCGCGTTCCTGGATCGCGGGGTCGGAGAGCATGTTCGCGGCGACCCTGACCAGTTCGGCGTAGTTGAGGGTGGGCACGGGCGCGATGTCGAACCGGCCCGTGTAGCGGTCGAGGAAGCCCGCGGCGGCCACCCAGTCGTCGCGTCCGCGCTCACGTCCGAGGCGTTCCAGCTCGGCGGGGCCCAGGCCCCGCTCCTGCGCGCGCATGAGGAAGTCGCGCAGCTCCTCGGCGAACCCCCGCGTCTCCAGCGCGGGGCGCAGGCGCTCCGGCCACTCCGCCGCTCCGTCCCCCGCCTCACCCGCCAGCAGCTCGCGGACCTCCATCAGCTGCTCGGGGCCGGACAGCAGGCGCGGCGGCAGGTCGCCCACGCGCTGGAACTCGCGCCGGATCAGCGCGTAGGCGTAGCTGTGGAAGGTCAGGGCCAGCGGTTCGCGGGTGGTGCGGCGCAGCCGCGCGGTGATGCGCTCCCTGAGCTCCTGGGCGGCCTTGCGGCTGAAGGTGAGCACGAGGATGCGCGAGGGGTCGACGCCGCGGTTGTCGATGCGGTCGACGACGGCCTCGACGATCGTGGTGGTCTTGCCCGTCCCCGGCCCGGCCAGGACCAGGAGGGGGCCGCCCGCGTGGTCGACCACGCGCTGCTGGTTCTCGTCCAGCACCGGCGGCGGCTGCACCTGGTTGGCGCGCCGCACGAGTCGGTACGGGGATGTGTTCACACCACCAGTTCACCAGAAGACGGCGACCTTCTCGGACGCCTCCCGGGCTTCCAACCAGCTCCTCAGGCCCCGGAAGCCCCGTCCCAGCGGGCTTTGCGCATGTCCACCCGGTCGCTTCCCGGGCGCATGGGCGTGCTCTCCGCCGCATAGTGGGAAAGCGCACGTACCTCGTGGCCGGACGCCGGGCGCCCGTCCGAGCGCACCACCCGCCACCAGGGCACCCCGCCGCCCCACGCGGACATGACCGAGCCGACCTGGCGGGGGCCTCCCCGCCCGACGTGCTCGGCGATGTCGCCGTAGGCCATCACCCGTCCCGGCGGGATCCGCTCGACCAGCGCGAGGACGTCCTCCGCGTAGTCGTCCGGCCCGCCCTCCTCGTCCGTGAACACCCGCGCAGCCTATCGAGCGCGCGCGGGGGCCGCCCCGCGCCCTCGCGGGCACGGCCCCCGCGCCCCCGGCGGCCCGGCCGGCGGGTCAGGTCGGGATCTCGTTGACGTGCGCGCTCCAGGCCAGGTCGGGGTCGCGCTTGCGGGCCCGGTCGGCCTGCGCCAGGCCGAAGGCCCCGAGCAGGGCGATACCGCCGCCGATGACCCACGCCGACCAGGCGGCCGCGGGCAGGTGGGTGAAGCCCAGGAGCCAGGGCATCGCGAACACCAGCACGCCGATCGCGAGGACCCCCAGCTCGCTCGACAGGGCGCCCGGGCGGGTGAGGGAGAACGTGGCGGCCACGACGACGCCCAGTCCGAGGACGAACATCGCTCCCCCGCTGAACCCGTACATCCCGTGCCAGAGCCAGCTCACTCCCAGGGCCAGACCGGCGGCGACCGCCACCCAGTCGGCCCTGCGTCCCTTCTCTCGCATAACGCCACCTCCCAGCAGCAGGGCCGCCCCGGAGATCGGCCGACGGCCTCTGGGTTCTTGTACCCACTCCCTGCCGGGGAACGCGAACGGCGCCGGGAGGGGTTCCCGGCGCCGTTCGGAAGGGGTCCCCCCGGCCGCTAGTAGGCGGGCAGGCTGGGGTCGACCTGGTTGATCCAGGCCAGGACGCCGCCGCCGACGTGCACCGCGTCGGAGAACCCGGCGGCGTGCACCGCCGCGAGGGCCTCGGCCGAGCGCACGCCCGACTTGCAGTGCAGGACGATGCGCTTGTCCTGCGGCAGCCTCTCGAACGCCTTCCCGTTGAGGAACTCGCCCTTCGGGATGAGCGTCGCGCCCGGGATGCTGACGATCTCGTACTCGTTCTTCTCGCGGACGTCCACGAGGAAGACGTCCCCGGGCTTGTTGTCCAGGAGCTCCTTGAGCTCGGGCGCGGTGATCGTCGAACCGGCGGCGGCCTCGGTGGCCTCCTCCGACACGGCGCCGCAGAACGCCTCGTAGTCGATCAGCTCGGTGACGGGCTCGGTGTCGGGGTCCTTGCGGACCTTGACCTCGCGCCAGGTCATCTCCAGGGCGTCGAAGATGAGCAGGCGGCCCACCAGCGGGTCGCCGATGCCGGTGATCAGCTTGATGGCCTCGTTGACCATGACGGAGCCGATGGAGGCGCAGAGCACGCCGAGGACGCCGCCCTCGGCGCAGGACGGCACCATGCCGGGCGGCGGGGGCTCGGGGTACAGGTCGCGGTACTGGGGACCGTACTCGTTCCAGAAGACGCTGACCTGGCCGTCGAACCGGTAGATGGAACCCCACACGTACGGCTTGTTCAGCAGTACGGCGGCGTCGTTGACCAGGTAGCGGGTCGCGAAGTTGTCGGTCCCGTCCAGGATCAGGTCGTAGGGGGCGAAGATCTCCAACGCGTTGTCCGACTCCAGGCGGTCCTGGTGCAGGACGACCTCGACGTTGGGGTTCACCTCCTTGATGCTGTCCCGGGCGGACTCGGCCTTGGGGCGGCCGACGTCACTCTGCCCGTGGATGACCTGGCGCTGGAGGTTGGACTCGTCCACGACGTCGAAGTCGATGATGCCGAGCGTGCCCACGCCCGCGGCGGCCAGGTAGAGCAGCGCCGGGGAGCCCAGGCCGCCCGCGCCGACGACCAGCACCTTGGCGTTCTTCAGGCGCTTCTGCCCGTCCATGCCCACGTCGGGGATGATCAGGTGGCGCGAGTAGCGGCGCACCTCGTCCACGGTCAGCTCGTCAGCTGGTTCCACCAGCGGCGGCAGCGACACGGTGACTCCTCATGTCTGTTCAGGGTGCTTCGGACCGCCCGTACCGGACCGGGGAGGGTGCGGGGGCGAAGCGTGCTTGCACTTATACCCAACCTAACGGGTGGGGTTTTCCATTCCCACCGCGGGGAGGCGTGGGACACGACACCCGCGCGCCCGTTCCTTCCAGCACCAACGAACGCGTCCCGGCGGTTCATTCCGCGCGGCCCCGTGTGCCGCGCGGACCGGCGGGTAGTGTCGCCTGTACGTTCAGCGACGACGTGGGGAGCACCCCGTGACTTCAGAGAACAGTTCCGCCGACAGGCGTCCGGCCTCCGGCGCCACCGGGGAGCAGGGGGCCGAGGCGCCCGGGGCCGAGACGCCCGGGGTCGAGGTGCCCGAGGCCGACGCGGCCGAGCAGCGCGCGCCCGCGGGCGACGACGACGGCCGCTGGGAGGCCCCCTCCGAGGAGAGCTTCGACCAGGCCGACGAGGGCGACGTGGTGGAGCAGTCCCTGGAGGTCGGCGACGAGGAGGAGCGGCGGTGAGACCGTGCCGGCCCGCCCGCGCCGCGGTTCCGGCGTCCGGCTGCCGTGCCGGCCCGCCGACGGGGAGGGGCTCCCGTGCCCCGATCGCCCCTTCCGTCCCCTTCTCCCCGCCCGCACGGAAGCTACGCGGGAGTAGGATGGGGCGAAAGCTGTGACGGCGCGCCGGTGACCGGCCGCGCCCGGCAGCACTAGCCACGCAGATGTTCGGACATGGCGCGCATCTGCCATGCCGAGTTCGGAGGGTGTGGGTGTGACAGCTCCTTCAGACGCCCGCGCCCGGGGCACCCGCTTGCCCCGGGTCAGGCGGCGCCGCCAACTCCTGTCCGCGGCACAGGAGATCTTCGTCGCCCGCGGCTACCACGCGGCGGCGATGGACGAGATCGCCGACCGCGCGGGTGTCAGCAAGCCAGTGCTCTACCAGCACTTTCCGGGGAAGCTGGAGCTCTACCTCGCCCTGCTCGAAGAGCACTCCGAGGCGCTGGTCGAGAAGCAGCGCGAAGCCCTGGAGAGCACGGACGACAACCGGCAGAGGGTCGCCGCCAGCTTCCAGGCCTACTTCGACTTCGTGGCGGGGGACGGCGAGGCCTTCCGGCTGGTGTTCGAGTCCGACCTGCGCAACCTTCCGGCGGTGCGGGAGAAGACCGAGCAGACCTTCCAGCGCTGCGCCGAGCTCATCGGCGCGGTGATCCGGCAGGACACCAGCATCTCCGACGAGGAGGCGCACCTGCTGAGCATCGGCCTGGTCGGCATGGCCGAGACCAGCGCCCGGTACTGGCTCAACAACCACGGGGCCGTCCCCAAGGACGCCGCCGAGCAGCTCGTCGCCCGGCTGGCCTGGCGGGGCATAAGCGGCTGGGACCTCCAGCGCAGGGCCGACGAGCAGGACGCCTAGAACGCTCGGCGCGCTCCCCGGGACCCGCGGACGCCGCGCCCGCTTCGTCGACGAGTCCGCCCCGCTGGGCGCCGTCGCCGGCAGTACG